>VBHS01000148.1 GCA_005881295.1 Chloroflexota bacterium | reverse complement strand
TCCTACTGCCAAAGTGCATGCCACGCAGCTGACGCAGCGCCTTTCCTCGTTGGTACAGGGTGAGGCGGTCTTCCTGCCAGCCCCGGGTGTGATCAGCTCGCCCGATGCACGAACGATCTTCTTTGAGGACCCCTTTGTTCGCAACGCAGTCGCTCTGTTCGATTGTATCTCATTAGCGCTGGTCGGTATAGGGGCATTGGAACCATCTGCCTTACTCGCCAGCAGCGGGAATATTTTCTCGGAGGAAGAACTTACCACCATCCGCAAAGCAGGGGCCGTCGGTGACATCAGTCTTCGCTTTTTTGATGAACAAGGGAAACCAGTTGTGACGCCGCTCAACGAACGAGTAATCGGCATCAGCCTGGAGCAACTCCGGCAGGCGAAACGCTCTGTGGGCATTGCTGGAGGAGTGCGCAAACGTGAAGCCATTCATGGCGCGCTAATGGGCCATTGGATCAATGGACTGATTACTGATTATGATACGGCTAAGTGGCTTGTAAGAGCGTAAAAGCGGCCTTCGGAGGACGACCACAAGGGACAATACATTTCAAATAAAGAGAATAAGAAGGGGAAGACTAGGAAATGGCCGTAGGGGCGCAATGAATTGCGCCCACCTGAGGAGCCGATTCATCCCACAGGGCGCAATGAATTGCGCCCACCTGAGGAGCCGATTCATCCCACAGGGCGCAATGAATTGCGCCCACCTGAGGAGCCGATTCATCCCACAGGGCGCAATGAATTGCGCCCCTACGCCCTCCCCTTATTCCTCCACCTTTGTCCTCATTGCACATAGTTAAGCGGTATTGTCCCTTGTGGTCGCCCTGGTTGGAGGCTGGACCGAGGCCGAAATTGAGGGCAAGATCGACGCGCTGCACAAAGTGACGCGAGAGGCGGTCATAGCCCCTTTCACTTGACCCCCTATGGAGCAATGCTTGCCCTCTCCCTCCTCACCTCCCCGCGTTAAACCCAACATTAATTACCCCCAGCAACACAGTGAACATCAGCAGCCCAAAAAACAGGAAAAACGCCGCCACAAGATTTCCCCGCGCACCAGCCTCTGCCGCGATCACCCCTAAGAGTACCACAACCCACAGCACCATCGAAACAATAGCCAGGGCAAGCCGCTGCCCCGCTGAAGGCGCCTTCCCTGCATCTTGCCGCGAGAGTTTCTGTCCATACCCACCCATTGCATAGCTACTTTGATCATTATAACGCGTGTGATCATTATACCGAGGAATTTCGTCATACTCAATTGAGTAAGAGGGAGGCCCATCCTGGCTGTACTCGCCAGCGCCCATTCGTTGTTGCGACATGCTTCTTCCTTCCTTCTGCATTGCTTCCGCCATTCCTAACGGCAGCCAGATTTCAAAGATAGACCCGCGACCGGGCTCCGATTGTACGCGAATTTCGCCGCCGTGCTCCTGCGTTATCCATTGCGCGATCGCCAAACCCAGGCCACTGCCTGCCGGGCATCCATTGGCACACCCCATATCCCCCACTTCATGCGTCAATCCCTGGCTGCGCGTGCGTGACTGGTCAACGCGATAGAAGCGCTCAAAGAGATGCGGGAGATGTTCTTGATCAATACCCGGCCCATCATCACGAACACGCAGCCTTGCCCACCCTTCTCCTGCTTTGTACTGCCGTACCAGGTCAATCTCTACCCGTGTACCAACTCCGGCGCTATATTTCAGCGCGTTCTCGACTATATTGGTCAGCAGCTGCATCAGGTAGATACGATCCCCCCGCATGGTCAGTTCCGGCAAAGGCGCCATCTTGATGCTCATTCCACTCTGCTGTGCCTGCGGCGCCAGGCGTTCCACTGTATCCACCACCACCTCGCTCAGATCGACAGTTTCATGCTTCAACTTGGATTGCCCGCTGTCGGCACGCGCTAGCATCAGTAAGTCGTTCACCAGCCGCGCCATATGCCTGTTCTCTTGTTGGATAACCGTCATTATTTGCTGGTTCTCCTGGGGCGTAAGCTCATGACTCAAAGCGCGTCCAGCCTCCAGGTCTATGATCGTCAGCGGCGTGCGTAATTCGTGGCTGGCGTCCGCGGTAAACTGCCGCTGCCGCTCAAACGCAGCCTCCAGGCGCGCCAGCATCCCATCGAAGGTACCGCCAAGCTCACCCAGCTCATCGCGCTGTTTCAAATTAAGCCTGCGGTGCAGGTCCGTTTCGCTGATCTCCTGCGCCGTGCGCGTAATCGTCTGTACCGGGCGCAGCGTCCTACCCGCCAGCCAGTAGCCGCCCACACCGGACAACAGCAGGCAGAGTGGTGCTGCAAGCGCCAGTATTGACGACAGGTCATTCACTAGAAAAGGCCCGACCGAGGTAATGCCCACTGCGAGCAGAGCCACCGCCTGCCCCTGCTGATTCACTATCACCCCCTGCATAAACTCATAATCACCATCTGTTAGGCTATATGAAAACGTGTTCTCCAAATCATACACCTGCATACTGTTGCCGGCGGGGCCCAGTGGCTGGCTCCTAGATGCGGCATCAGGGTAAGACCGTTGCTTATCCTGCCACTGCGCGAAGTCCTCCTTCAGAATCGCTGCCATCTGAGATGCATCATCCCCCGAAACACCTTCAGACTTTTGCACCGGCTGGCCCTGCGGCGTCACCAACAACACCACTTCATTGTTTGCCAAGCTCTTCCCTTGCACCACTTCTTTGCCTGGTAATGTCCCCGGTACCGCTCCTATGCTGGACAAGAGTAATGACGAAGGCAGTCCCTTCTGGGCATCGTACGTACTGGCTACCTGGGCAAGCCGTGTGCGTAAATTATCATTCAACGTCACAACGTAATTCTGCTTCTCAGTTGCCAGAGCGACACTGCTAAAGATGAACAAAATCAGCGCCAGCAAGGCAGCATACCAGAACGTCAGGCGGAAACGCATACTGCGCACCAGGTGTAAAATGGAGCGAATTCCGCCCTGCCGTATGTGACCGACCAGCGTAATGATGCACAGCAGCACCAGATCAACAATGATAATGGTGGCGCTGACGGAGTAAGAACGCACATCATTCTTCTGCATGACAAGCGCGATCAAGCCAACAATAATAATCACCAGGCTCAGCGCTTTATATACCCTGGAAATAACCAGCATCACAACGCCCTCCTCTCCTCTATTCACTACACGGTAAACGCAGCCGGTATCCAACCCCATACATGGTCTCCAACAACTTGGCAGCAAATGGATCATCGATTTTACGTCTCAGCCGCCGCACATACACATCGACCACGTTAGAGGCGCTGATGAAATCGTAGCTCCAGATATGGCTCTCGATCATTTCGCGCGTCAGCACCTGGTTAGGGTGGTGCATGAAATATTCGAGCAAGGCAAATTCCTTCGCGTTCAACCTGATAGCCACCCCACCTCGCTCCACATCATGAGTGGCAGGATTGACCGACAGATCCCCCAGCGCTAGCGCACCGCTTTTCTGGGCAATATTTCGCCGCAGCAGCGCCCGCAGGCGCGCCAGCAATTCATGCAGCGCGAACGGCTTGACCAGGTAATCATCTGCCCCGCTATCGAGCCCCCGCACGCGATCTTCAACCGCATCTCGCGCCGTCAACATCAAAATAGGCGTATTCACCTTGCGTAAACGCAGTGTACGGCAAACCGCCACCCCATCCTTGCGCGGCAACATAAGATCCAGGATAATCGCATCGTACGGCACCGTATCAGTAAATGCCTCCCCCTCCTCACCATCAAAAGCGGCGTCAACAGCATACCCCTCCTCCACCAGACTCAATTTCAGTGCATGGCTTAAACGGCGATCATCTTCGACAAGCAAGATCCGCATCAGCGTATCTCCCAAAACTCATGAGATATCTAACCTAGTATGCCACAAAAGCAGTATGCACGAAAAACATGACACAAACATGAAACCCCCTCTTATACCAGGCACAAAACTCCCTCTTATACCAAATAGTTGTAGATCGCCCGTAGGGGCCGGTTTACCGCGCCCACCGCCGATTTATCGGCCGTCACACCTACCTTATGTCCTCTTCAATTGTCCCTGGGAGGTCCGTAAAGACCATCCTGAAACCAGAAGGGTACGCTTTGAGTTCCAGTCGCTCATAGGGGTGCTCTTGTAATAGTTCCTCTGCTTTCTGCTCTGCATGCTCATAATCTCTCGCATAGAACGTGAACAATATGTCAGCCTCTTTGCTCATGCGGCAAAATAGTATCCATAGGGTCATCACGCCTTTTCCCTCGTCTTTTGATTATCATTGTTAGGACAACGTTTTATTAACAACGTTTTCATGACAATACCACTATATGCTGACTACCGTCAAGTAAGGGGCTGGTGTATCCTGAACTCATGAGATTGAGACTGAGAGTTAAAGAAATAGCTAAAGAGCGTAGTATGTCTATGACCAAGCTACACATCAAGTCAGAGGTAGCCTATAGTACCGTTCGTCGGCTCTTTCGTGACCCCTTTGGAGAAGTCACCACAACGACGATTAACAGGCTGGCGAATGCTTTGGGCGTTCCGCCAACGCATTTGCTAGAAGACGCGCCAGACGAATAGAGGAACACTATGAAGATTGAAGCCAGGCTAGAAGAATTAGGTTTCGTTTTACCTGCACCACTTGCGCTCCCGGCTGGCGCGCGCTTGCCTTTTCCCTGGGTGCGCGTGCACGGCAAGCGCGTTTTCATCTCTGGACACGGCCCGCAACAGCCAGACGGTTCTCTGGCTGGTCCTTTTGGCAAAGTGGGGGCAGAGGTATCACCCGAGCAGGCCTACGAATCGGCCCGTTTGGTCGCGCTGGCCATACTGGGGAGTCTGAAGCGCGAGCTGGGCGACCTGGATCGCGTGACGGCGTGGTTAAGGGTGTTCGGTATGATCAATTCCACGCCCGATTTTACCATGCAGCCTGCTGTTATCAATGGCTTCTCCGATGTAATTCTCTCTGTGTATGGTGAAACTGCTGGAGCGCATGCCCGTTCAGCAGTAGGCATGGCCTCACTGCCGTTTAGCATTCCGGTTGAGATTGAGGCTGAGGTGGAGATCGACGGCTAGTATACTCCCTCCCGGGCGACCGCAAGGGCGAGGGCGGTTTTACATGGGTAGGTTTGGTGTGATGTCCCTTGGGAAGCGGCTTCGTACACGTAGGGGCGGGAGTGGATGAGGAGCGGGGTGGGGACGCTTGCGTCGCCCTGGAAGGTGGGGGAAAGCGTGCACAGGAGCGGGACGGGGGCGACGCAAGCGTCCCCTCTCCACACAACCCTTCCCCCGCCCCTACGGCTTCGTGCCCCACGCGGTGAGTATGAACATGATGGCATGGAAGTCATCTTGCATCATTTCCGCCTCCATCTGCCGTTGAAGACGATCCACCTCCTCTTGCGTCGTGACTCCCACACCAATCAGAAAAGGCTGCATCAATCGATAGACGGTGGCAAAATCTTTGCAAAAGGCGTCATGTACTGGTTCCCCTGAAGAATAATCGATCACGTGCGCCATGTGCTGGACATTGGTGCAACCTGCATCCTTGAGAAGCGACCGCAACATCGGGGTAATGCCGACCAGGTTTCCACTCGGAGAAAAGCTTTGTCCAACTCTCTTGAGCGCG
>VBHS01000147.1 GCA_005881295.1 Chloroflexota bacterium | reverse complement strand
GTCCAGCCTGCCGGGTTCTCCTGCTTCGCGATGGATGCGGTCAACATCCCCTCTGGTAAGAGGTACTTCCACCTTCCTGGAGGAAGAGCTATCACCGGTACTCCTCATAATCATCCTCCATTTGCCAGCAAGAGCAAAAGCAAGTTATTGCTGCGGCAGCTCAGTGACGGTTGTACCTCCAGCGGGAGGAAGACCAAGACGTGCTTTGCGAGCAGCAAGCCGCTGTTGTACTGCAGATTGTGCCAGGACATCAGCAACGGGATCTGGTTGAGGCGTAATTGTTCCCACTTCCTGCTGTAAACGAGCATGAGCGACGTCAGCATGGCTCTGGATGCGTGCAGTTATGTCGTCAATAGACGACGTTCCACCAAGGGCGCTGTTCACCGCGTGTAACGCGTGTGCAGCACGATCCTCTGCGGATGCAGATGTATCAATAGATTGAAGGGTTTGTAGTTGTCGCATCATCGTCGTGTGCTTCGCTTCAATGGCACTCATCGCCTGATCGTACTGAACGTGAATAGCTTGAGCTTTTTCAAGCTGGTTGTTGAGCGGCGTCAGGTTATTTTCTACTTCTTGAAGGCGCTGCTCGACCATTGCAGCCAGATCTTCACGTGGAGGATTCAACTGCAGAAGTGCGTCTGCCTGCGTATTCAGGGTTGCCTCCTGTTGATGTAGCTGGCTTATCTGTCGATTGAGCCCTGCGATTGCACCATCATTTTCCGCCTGTGCTTCACGTAAATCGGCAATAGCCTGCTCCAGGTCACGAATATATTGCTGCACAACAGGAATTGAATGCGTATCAATCGCTGCATCAGCAATTTGATGGAGCCAGGCCAAAGACAAAACTCGCGCTTTCTGACGAAGGGTTTCCATGAGTTACTTCTCCATTTCCTGTACGATCTTGATGATTACTTAGCTCTCGAGTGAGCTAAACCTCTGTGCCAGCCGCTCGAAGACCCAGTGCCTAGATCTCTCTCTTTCAATATCGAGTACGTCGTCTATCACCGTCCTTGCCAGGTTGATTCTGAGGAGTATCCTGGCCGGGAAATGCGCGGATGCTCCTGCTGAAGACCTGGCGTTGTCAGCTGGTGAAAATCAATCTGTTCCTGTGGGTTTCTCTCCAGCCTTTGCACAGCCGTCTCAACAGCATGCAGCAAATACTGGGGTTCTTGCGCCTCGTTATAAACCTCTTGATAGAGGCGTTGCATCTGCGCATAGTATGCAGGCTGTAATGTCTTACTGTCAGGGTTTGTATCAGGATTACTCAACAGGTTCCCCAAGCGCTCCTGTACTGTACTTGCTTTCTCCTTTGCGGTTTCAAACAATCCACGTAACTGGGTTGCCGTGACTGCAGGGATAAGTGCCAGGAGAACTTCAATACGAGGCGACAATTCTTCTATCTTATTACTCAATGAGCTACTAGCATCCACGGCCGCCTGCTTCGCACGTATTGCTTGCTCTTGAGCATTCGTTGCAACTGCAATTGCCCGTCGGTGTCTCAATAATATAACTGCCAGGACTGCTCCTGCAACCAGGACAACGAGAACCGCTAGCGTTACCCATATCCAAGTGTAGTCGGGGCTAAGCTTCTTCTGAACCTGCTTGAGAAGGTCAATGGTGGCCTGGGCATAGTTTCCACTATCAAATTCGGAGCGGATACTGAGAACCATCTGCTGAAAATCAGCAGCAGTCATCTTTCCGCTATATTGACTCCCCAGATGGAGAAACGGCTCATAGCCTTTGGCCAGGATGAGAACCACGAAATTGGATCCTCCCCAGGTCGGGCATTTAGACTGTATATAGTAATAGTAGTCCCTCAGGCTGCTCCCGGCGAGTGTATTCTGGCTGACGGTAACCACCCGCGTATCTGCCTGAAGGGAGTCATTGACTGCCTTGGCCTGATTCACGACGTCTACGATTCGATTTCCAAATAATTGGGCATCGTCGGAGACGGTGTCGTTGCATGACCCTGATGGCATTGCTTGTTGCGCATGTACATGTACAGTCTGCACTTGCAGGCCAAAAAACGTAATTGCCAGGGGTACTAAAAGTACGACGATAAGGAGTAAACGCTTAAGAACGGTCATCATTTGTTCTCCTCCTTGTGTTGTCATGGAATCAGTATATCAGACAAGGTTCTTTTTGAACACTCTCTCTTTTCCACTACAAGCTCACAATCATGCTGCTTCTGAGTGAACCTGGCAAAAAATGTTCGCCATGGTCTTGTTCATGCTGGTAAACTTGCTATAGGATGTATTTTGATCAAGGTTGAAAGTTCATGAAAACGCCAGAATCTATTCGTCATCTCAGAATAGCGATTATTTTGGTGCTCAGTGTACTGGTGCTGGGAACGATTGGCTACATGCTGATCGAACAGTTTTCCTTTGCCGATGCCCTCTATACTACCGTCGACATGATGGCCACCGTGGGAAGTATGATACGACCGCTTTCTAGCGCTGGTCGGATGTTCTCCATTGTCGTGATCGTATTGGGAGTAGGGTCACTGCTCTATACCTTCGGTGCAGGTATGGAATTCATGATCGAAGGTCACTTCAGCCAGGCAATCAGGAGGCGTTTGATGGAGAACAAGATCGCTGCGTTGCGCAACCATTATATCATCTGTGGTTATGGACGTGTCGGCCTGCAGATAGCCGAAGAGTTTGCAGCAGCACGCCTGCCGTTCGTCGTAATTGACGAGAAGGAGAGTAATGTTGGCAACTGCATCGAACGTGGTTATTTAGCGCAACAAGGAGATGCTACGAGCGATGATGTGTTACGCGAGGCAGGTATTCAGCATGCAAAGTGTTTATTGGTAGCTACAGATAACGATGCTACCAATATCTCCATTACGCTGACCGCACGACACCTCAGCAGCAAACTGTTCATTGTTGCACGAGCTAACCACAACGAGACGGAAGCAAAGCTCAAGCTAGCAGGAGCAGATCGCGTACTTTCACCGTACACAATTGGTGGACATCGTATGGCAAACCTGGCTCTTCAGCCTGGCGTGATGGAATTTTTTGATACTATTACAAAGGCTGGCGATGTGGAACTTGCGGTGCAGGAAGTAGTAGTTCCTGCGAACTCGCCGCTCGTGGGCAAAACATTGGAGGAGGCCCAGAATACCTTGAGTTATGGGACAATGCTCGTTGCGCTGAAAAGACCTAGTGGAGTGATGCCGGGTTCAAGGCTTGAGGCGCGCATTGAAGCGGGTGATACTATCATTGTTGTAGGCGCTTTAGAGCAGCTGGCAACATTTAAGCAGAAAAACAATGTCAGCTGAATAGCTTCCCGATCTTCATGACGTGATGTAATCCACGTAAAATAGTTTGAAACTTCACCTATACCTGTTCCGTGCTTGCGTCAACAGAAGTTATTATTACAGAGAAGGAGTACATCATGAGTGGCAAGAAGGCCTGTATTGTGGCTGATCTCAGAACAGGTGAACACCTGGCAAAAATCCCTGACATAGTTGCTGTCTTTTCTGCGGCAGGGTGGAAAACAGACGTCACGCTGAAAGAATACGGTGGCGAGACATTGAAACTGGCCCAGAAGGCTGCCCGTGATGGTTATGATCTGGTAATGGGGTATGGCGGTGATGGTACACTGAATGCTGTTATCAATGGTGTCATGAACGCGGGTGGAAAATGTCTTGTCGCCGATTTACCAGGCGGCACGTACAATATATGGGCAGGGACAATCGGTGTACCGCATGATCCGGCAAAAGCGGCTCTGGCGATTGTGAACAGCGAGGCGCGCAAGGTTGATCTTGGGCACGTAGAGGTAGAAGGCCTGGGATTTGCTAAGGGGATGGGCAGTGATCAGCAGCCAACAAACGGTATGAAAACGGATAAGAAGCCAGAGAAATCCCCCCAAACCAGGCAATACTTTCTCCTGCACGTTGGGATTGGTGTCGACGCAGCAATGATGGCCCATATCTCTAAACCTCTCAAATATCATTTGGGACCCCTGGCTTTTGATCTTTCTACAATTAAAGAAATGCCCGAGCAGCGTCCATTCCCTGTTCAGGTGCAAGTAATGGATAAGGCGGATAATGTTGAGACGCACTGGCAGGGTGATGTCTGGGAAGTGATCGTAAGCAAAGTGCCGATATTTGGAGGAGCAGTGAACTTAGATCCGGACGCCCGTGCAGATGATGGGCTGCTCAGTGTGTGTTTGATTACTGCAAATGGTCCGGTGAAAACAATAGAGCAAGCGTTATCAATACTGGCACAGAAGAAGCTCGATGCAGAGACGACACGATACTTCCGAGGAGCCCATTTTTCCATTCAGGTACCAGCTTCTATTGGTATGCAAGTGGATGGGAGTGTCGCAAAACTCGAGGAGCTTTTGCACAAATCCGAGCAGAAGGTTATGCAACATGCTTCTGATGCCAAACAGATAATGGTCAACTACCGCTTCGATGCGAAGCCGAGAGCTTTACAAATGGTAATTCCACGCACGTACAGCGGATCATTATTCTCCAAAAGGAACTTACACCAGCCGGGAGATGAACGAGGTTCTACACTTCAGCAGAAAGTTACACAGAATGGGAAGGTCCAACAGGACAGTCAGCGCCGTTTCCAGTCAACGCAAAAAACAGCGTACGAAGTGACAGTCATTGGAGTTGCCCCAATTCCAGAGAAACAACACACCTATATTGTAGCAGGCAGTTATAAAAAGCAGGATACAGATGAGACTGAAGTATTTGCTGTACGTATTGATGATCAAACTCGCATACTCAACAGTGAAGGCGCGTCCATTCCTCCTACAGCTGTATGGGAGTTACAGGAGGGAGAGAAGATTGTCGTTGAGGGAGATAAAACCAAGCGCGGCGTCATTGGAGCAAGCTGTGTCAGTTTCTCTCGCTGAATGGTAGTTGAACAAGGAACTTGCTATGCTTAACACTACACGCCTGCGTGAACTGCTTGTTCAGCGGGGTCTTCTTGTCGCTCCCGGAGCCTATGATGCCCTCAGCGCTCGCCTCATTGCCCAGGCAGGATTTCCTGCCGTTTATATGACCGGCTTCGGCACAGCAGCCAGCGTACTTGGGCAACCGGATGTCGGCCTACTCACTATGAGCGAGATGGTGAGCCGCGCCGCGGCCCTCGCTGCCGTTGTTGGCGATCGACCACTTATTGCTGATGCCGATACTGGTTACGGCAATCCGATTAATGTGCGTCGCACCGTTCGTGAGTATGAGCAGGCAGGAGTGGCTGCTATCCACATCGAGGACCAGGTCTGGCCTAAGAAGTGCGGCCATATGGAGGGCAAGCAAGTCATTCCCGTCGATGAGATGGTTCAGAAGATACGCGCTGCCGTTGATGCCCGGCAGGATCCCGACTTCGTGATTATCGCACGAACTGATGCCAATGCCGTGTATGGTCTTGAGGATGCGCTACGCAGAGGAAGAGCGTATCGCGATGCAGGGGCCGATGTCATCTTCATCGAGGCGCCTCGTTCCATAGAGGAACTGCGCGCTATTGCACAGGCGTTTCCAGATGTTCCATTACTCTATAATTGGGCAGAGAGTGGTAAGACGCCTTTGTTACCCTTAGAGGAAATTCACGCTCTTGGATTCAAACTTGTCATCTTTCCCGTCAGCATGTTGTTCGCGGCTACGCAAGCTCTACTTGACCTGTTAGAGGCGCTCAAACAGGGACAGACGTCCCTTGCATTTGCAGAGCGCATGGTCACCTTTTCCCAATTCACTGATCAGATTGGCCTGCCTGAGATTCAGGCTTTGGAGCGCCGCTATGGCGTCCATCAATAGTCATTATGTAACCTGGTTGAAAGACAGATTGCAACGACGCTAGCGCGTCTAGCTTCGCTCAGCAATCTGCAAGGAATGTAAAGGAGAAATCGTTCTATGGCACAAAACAGTTTCCAGAAGTCGAGTATCACCATCGAAGCAGCCGAACGTATCATTAAGGCAGCCGAAAAAAAAGCTCAAGAAATGGGGAAGCCTATGAGTATTGCTATTTGTGATGAGGATGGCACGCTCAAGGCCTTTCGTCGCATGGATGGGGCCCCCCTCTTAAGCGTACAAATCGCGCAGGACAAGGCATTCACCGCTATTAGCTTTGGTGGCATGGCATCGCATGAATGGTACGACTTCATCAAGAATGATCCACCATTGCTTCATGGCATTGTTAAAACAGATCGCTTAGTTGTATTTGGTGGTGGTTATGCTATCAAGACTGATGCTGGGATAATTGGCGGCATCGGGGTCAGCGGAGCTCACTACTCAGAGGATATGGAAGTGGCGCAAGCTGGCCTGGACGCACTGTAGCATAGGAATAGATTATTTCAATATAGCAGCATGAAAGATGCCGGTTCGCCGACATCTTTCTTATTTTCAAAGCGGTCAATGATGGGGAGGGGGAGTCGGCGTACTCGTTGGTTTTCCATTGCCATGATTACTAGAATTTCCGGTTCCGCTGCCGTTGCCATTGTTCTTGCCAGGCTGAAAAGCGGGGATGTTTGTCTTAAGGCAGGTTCCTAAAGGCATCGCGCCGCAACTCTTGAGCGCCTGCGCCAGGTAGTTCAGCAAATTATCACTGGTCAGTTTACTACTCGCGCTGGTTTTGTTATGAGTTGCCAGGTAGCTCGCATAGGCCAGCAGCATATCGATTTCACCATAGCCAAATACACGCCGCGAAGAAACGGACGCACCTCTGGAGGTTGTGCCCTTGAATGTCCCTTGATGCAAGGCGCAAATAGCCTGTATCGCACTACTTTTGCTATCGGTGCTGAGTGAGTAT
>VBHS01000146.1 GCA_005881295.1 Chloroflexota bacterium | reverse complement strand
TGAGCATATCCTTCATTTTGCGGTTGGGTTGCCCGGGTTGACCAAAGAACGCGAGAAGCCAATTCTGAACTGGGTTGGCTAGCTTGTCAAGCCAGGTTTGGCGCTCAACCACCTCCCCAATGGCATGTCTGAGCGCCGGGTTCACGGGTGGAGTCTCGGCCCAACTTCTATTCACCCCCTGCACTACGTCTGAAGACATGAACTATCCTCCTTTCCAAGGGACAAAACCGTATCCTGTTGCCTTGTGTTTTCCTTCAAGCCAAAAATAATGACTCGAAGCGGTTACAGCCCAGCATTGCAAAATGAAATTCGCGGGTCGTTATAGGCTGCCAGGCATAGCCATGGGAATGTCAGGCGAACGAAAAGTGTTCACAGCTTCCTCTTGCATTTGGAAAGCTGTGAACACTTTCAACATTGTTTTCCCCATGCCTCAAAGCTTCTAGTTCACTTGACACCTGGTTATTCGGCACGATGGCTCACTCAGTTGATCCGCCGTTACCTGTTTCTATACCATATTTATTCCATAAAGTCAATGACTTACTTGATAAATAAATCGACCATTGAGTATACCCAGAGCGGAGCGAGAGGAAAGGGCCGGAGCTTCTGGAGCGTCAATTTACCTCATGGGAGTATGTGCGGGTATGCCTTATCAACGTAATGTGGCAACCACTCACTTGAAAATCCTTCTTTGGTGAGCAAAGTCTGTAGCAAACCAAGTTTGACAAAACACTCATCCTGGTACGTGGAAATGCAAAGTACTCAAGTCACTATGGTATAATTGGCAGAGGTCCAGTCATCTACAAAGATCAGTTGAACGTACACTTACATGCTATCCAGCATGTAGAACAAGCCTTTGCTTGAGGAAGTGTAACAGAATCGGCTTGATCACGTCTATAGCATATGGAGTTGGCCTAAAGATCCTATTCATGTGGACCTATTGACAGAAGGAGAACCTACAGTGACAACGTTCAAACAAGAAAGTACGCTCGTCACCCATTCTCAGTCCAATCAGTATTTTGTAGAGCAATACCAGAAGGTTCGCCGCTTCTCAGAGCAATTGTGTGAACCTCTTGTCACCGAAGATTACGTTATCCAGTCCATGCCTGACGTGAGCCCGACCAAGTGGCATCTCGCCCATGTCAGCTGGTTTTTCGAGACCTTTCTTCTCTCACCGGCACTTCCTGATTATCAGTCTCTTCATCCACAATATGCGTACCTGTTTAACTCCTACTACAACACCCTTGGGGAACGCCATTGCCGGCCCAAACGTGGCCTCATCTCTCGGCCAACAGTCAAGGAGACCTATGAGTACCGCCGGTATGTCGATGAGCACGTCCTTGATCTGCTGGAGAAGATTGATGAGAGACAGCTGGCAGAGTTGGCACCCATCATGATACTTGGCCTGAATCATGAACAGCAACACCAGGAACTGATGGTCACGGACATCAAACATGTGCTCTCCTGCAATCCGCTCTCCCCGACCTATAGAGCACGTACGCCCACAGGTGCTTCTAACATCACTCCATCGGAATGGGTCTCCTTCCCTGAAGGTCTCTATTGGATCGGGCATGAGGGAAGCGGGTTTGCCTTTGACAATGAGGGGCCGCGGCACCGGCAGTTCGTCCAGTCCTTCCAACTGGCCTCACGTTTGGTCACGAACGGGGAATACCTGGAGTTCATGGAAGATGGTGGCTATGACAACCCCCTCCTGTGGCTTTCTGAAGGCTGGGCCACGGTGCGTGCGGAAGAATGGCAGGCACCGTTGTATTGGGAACAGCGCGATGGTCGTTGGTGGATGATGACGCTCTCCGGGTTGCGTGAGGTGGACAAGGCTGAGCCGGTCTGCCATGTGAGCTACTTTGAAGCCGACGCCTATGCGCGCTGGGCTGATGCACGACTTCCGACTGAAGCCGAGTGGGAGGTCGCGGCGCAAGAAGCTCCAGTCGAAGGCAATTTCGTTGAGAGCGGTCTGTACCACCCGGCTCCACTCAACGCTTCCACCACCGATGGGAAGCTTGCGCAGATGTATGGCGACGTGTGGCAATGGACCCAGAGCTCCTACGCGCCCTATCCAAACTTCAGGCCAGGCCCGGGAGCGATCGGGGAATACAATGGGAAGTTCATGTGCAATCAGTACGTCCTGCGTGGTGGCTCATGTGCCACCTCCCTTTCGCATATTCGGTCCACCTACCGCAACTTCTTTCCCGCCAATGCCCAATGGCAATTCATGGGCATCCGATTAGCGAAGGAGGTGTGACATCCAAAAGCCTGGGCAGAGCCGACTCGGGCTCTACGACTTTGAACCGCAGCGGAAGACCTTTCGCGACGAGGTGTTGCAAGGGTTACAAGATGCGCGCAAAGAACTGCCGAGTAAGTACTTCTACGATGACGTTGGTTCGCAGCTGTTTGAGCAAATCTGTGAGCTGGATGAGTACTACCTCACCCGTACCGAGCTGGGAATTATGCAGGAGCGGATGGCCGAGATAGTCGCGCTGCTCGGGCCGAATTGCTTACTCATCGAGTATGGCAGCGGCAGTAGCACAAAGATCCGCATGCTGTTGGATGCCCTGCAAGACCCGGCTGGCTACGTGCCGATCGACATTGCCAAAGAGCAGCTGCTCCGCTCAGCGACATCATTGGCCCTCGCGTATCCTGAGTTGGAAGTGCTTCCGGTCTGTGCCGACTACACGAGTGACTTTGTACTGCCCTTGCCCAGAAAACCCGTCTTGCGTAGGGTCGCCTACTTTCCTGGATCGACCATCGGCAACTTTGATCGTGAGCCGGCCAGACACTTTCTGCACCAGATTGCCAGGGTCTGTCAGGGTGGTGGTCTGCTCATCGGTGTGGATTTGAAGAAGGACTTCAACATCCTGCACCGTGCCTATAATGATTCGCAAGGGGTGACCGCCCAGTTCAATAAGCACTTGCTGGTGCGCATGAACCAGGAACTCGACGCCAACTTCCAGCTGAACCAATTTGGGCATTATGCCTTCTATAATCCGGGTCAGAGTCGGATCGAGATGCATCTGGTGAGTCTGAAAAACCAGACGGTTCGCATTGGGGGGAGTGAAATTTCCTTCAAACTGGGCGAAAGCATCTGGACGGAGAGTTCGTACAAATATACGCTCGAGGAGTTTGCACAGCTGGCGGCAACCGCTGGCTTTGCCGTCGAACGGGTGTGGACGGACCCACGAAAGTTGTTTAGTGTGCAGTATCTTACCGTGGGTTAAACTCAGTGCTAGATAGGGTTGAGAGCAAGGGAATAAAAAACGCGAAGCACCAGTTTGAGATGCTCTCTGAGCGTGTGAGGGAATGCTGTTGGGGCGCACCAGAGGAAACCCTTATTTCACTCTGGATCAGGCGCAGGAGGATCACCATGGCAAACAAGCCTTGGCTGCGGACGCGGGCACATTTTCTTACTGCTGGAGATGAAGCCGAGTTGAGGACATTGACCACGGGTCAGCGCGGTCGGCTTACTCACTACCGCATTCGAGAAGTTCTCCCAGTGCGAGGGGAAGCTCCAGTGGCCCTTGTAGATGGCTGGCGCATGGTGCGCATTGAGACTCCGACGCCGTTCTCGCTCTCGGAGGACCTCTTGCTCCCTGATGGTTCCTCAGTCCTCCAGTTTCATGGAGTCACGCAGCATCTGCAGTATACCAGCCAAGTCCAGCGGGAGGAACTCAACGAGCACTCTCGCCCCGAGTTGGAACCAACAGGGCACACGACCGCCGTATTGATTCCCATTGGAAAATCGGTGGAGTGGTGGAAACTAGCCCTGGATCAGCGGCAAGCCTACTTCGAGCAAACCCAGGCCGCTGCCGGCCATATCGGCATCGGACTCAAGTATGCGGATCGCGTATTTCGGCAGTTATACCACTCGCACTCCTTCCATGCCGCTCTTAGTTACGACTTTCTGACCTACTTTGAGTTCCAAGATACTGACGAGCAGGTTTTCCGAGCCCTCCTGGCAGAGTTGCGAGACCCCAGAGCCAATCCCGAGTGGGCTTATATCACTCTTGAGTATGAAATCTGGATGACGAAGATCGGATAGTGCTCCCATGGTCCGGCGATGGTCGTTTCAAGGGTCACCATCCGAAAGATGAGACAGGAAGTATAGCTATTTTGTTGTTCTGTGTTGCTAGTTCGAGAATGGATAATTCAAGGAGCCAGTACAGGGGGGAAACCTTACTGGTCTCGGTGCCTCATAGCAATCAATTGAGCTTAATCAAATGTGTTCCAAAGCTCATCGACTTTCTGAGCCATCTCGAAGTCTTTGACCGTAATCCCTCCTGCCGTATGTGTGACAAAACGTACCGCAATGTTGTTGTAAGAAATATTCAAGTCAGGATGATGCTGCCCAACTTCCGCCACGTGAGCAACAGCACAGGCAAAGAACATGGTGGAAGGGAAGCTCGGGAGAGTGAAGCGACGCTGCAACATGCCGTTGTCAATCTCCCAGTGGGGGAGCCTTTTCAGGTGCGCCTGGACTTCCTCGTCCGCGAGTTTTACGAGTTCCGCTGGCATAGCGAGCTCCTCTCGAAATCACTCAAAGTACCTCTACAGTCTGCTGGACGAAAAGATTCTTGCACTCATTATACGTTCTGAGTTTGCAAGCTTGCAACAAGTGTTCATGTTCAGGTTCTGGTAGCGATAAGGGGCGATGCTGCCTGGTGCTAAACATCGCCTTCCTGTTTGTCATTCGCAGCAGAAAACCACGAGGACATTCCCCTCTCGATCTCTATGCCAGCGGAACAGCTTGTTCTTTTGCAACAATTTATCCAGCCGAAAGATGGTTACATTGTGAGGGTAGAAACCATTGGTGGCAAAGTGATCTATGCCATGAAAGTATTTACAACCGGCACGTTCAACCTGTGTCCCTGTGAAGTGTGTGATCTCCAACGCGAAGAACCGGCGAGATCTCCAGCAGCAAATACGCTTGGCTATTGTCCCGCTGTACCCCCTGATGACGTCAAATCATGGTGAGCTGACTTGCGCCACTTGCTGCAAAAAAGAGAAAGAAGATAGGGAGCTAGGGCCAGCCGGCCTCCTCTAAAGGGCTGACGATGGCCTCGTTGAGGACGAGTTCGGGTGGGGCCGCTGCAATCCAGACGATCAGTGCGGCGACCTCTGCTGGAGGGAGCGCTTTGGTTGGTGGCTGAGCTGCACGAGACGTTGCTTGACGTGCTGTCGGAGACCAGAGCCCCCAGTGGGTGGCCATAGCACCGGGGTAGACAATGCAGGCACGGATGCCGTAGGCTTTGCCTTCAGCCGCCAGCGCCTGGGTGAGGCCCGTGAGACCGAACTTGGAAGCGCAGTACGCGGAAGCATTGGCCCAGCCCCGTTTGCCTGCCACTGAGGAGACGTTGATGATCGTGCCTCCCCCGGCCTGGCTCATATGCGGAAAGACCGCTTTGGCTAAGAGGAAGGGAGCACGCAGGTTCACAGCCAGGACATAGTCCCAATCGCTTGTGGTAAGCTGGACGACGGCTCCTGGGACATCGATCCCTGCCGCATTCACCAGGACGTCGATGCGACCGAACGTAGTGACGGCACGTTCAACAGCGTTCACAATGTAGCCGTCGTGTGCCAGATCTCCTGGTAAGGCAAGGGCGCGACGACCACCCTGTGAAATCTTCGTGGCAACGTCTTGCAGATCATCTCCACTGCGTGCGAGCAGGACGACATCTGCACCGGACTGAGCCAGTGCAAGTGCTGTGGCTTGCCCCAGGCCACTACTGGCCCCAGCCACCAGTGCCACCTGTCCTTTGAGTGCGAGTGCCTCATTGGTCATCGTATTCATCTTCCTCTGATTGTTTTTCCAATTGTAAAGGATTCCCAGCAGGAAGTGCAAGCACATCTGCAAGGCGCTATACTGCGCTACCGCTTGTATGATATCAATATTCTCATCAATCGCACCTTGGTCTACGTCATGTTAACAGCGCTCTTAGCCTCGATCTATATCGGCAGTATCATTTACTTGGTCCTCGATAACCTGAGCATACATATGCCCTGCCTTGGTAACTCTTCCAAATGTAACTTTATCGCGTATGTACATTTGTAGTTGGTATGGTGATAGCCTCACGGTTTGTTAGGGTAGAAGCAAGGAGCAACGCTTTACAGTGTACAGCCCGTTGGCCTTTTCTTTTTGGAGAAGCCGGTAGAGACCTGGTTCATACGCATGACAAGGAGGCTTTCATGTTACTATATTTTAAGCAACTAAGCTTCACGCTTGCGGTGGCAGTGCTTGGTGCTACTCTGCTGATTGCCTGTGGCAGCTCTACAAGCAGTGGTCCAGGTACAAAAAGTGCCAGTACCCCTCCTCACACTGCTTCGGTGACTATTCCACAAGGTCAAGACCTCTTTACCCCGTTTATTCTGGCGGTGCAGCCAGACACCATTGTGACCTGGCAGAACAATGATACCGTTTCGCACACGATTATGACAACCTGGGATCAAAGTACCTTCCTCAATCCCCAGGCATTCTCCCTGAGGGCAGCAGCAGGTCAAAAAGCATCATTCACTTTCACAAAGCCAGGTCTCTACGACTATTTTGACAACACCAGGGCAAAGTGGGTTGATGCAGACCAACGTGTCAAGGCCAATACGGGTGTGCCGAACTTCCCGCTTGCAATGGAGGGGGTCATCTGGGTGCAAGGGCATATGAGTGGTCTTCCAACTTCAGCGAACAACGTCATTCCGAAGGGAAAGGATGAGTTCACTACCGACTTCATTGCCATCAATCAGGGCGGCACAGTGTTCTGGCACAACAGCGACACCGACAAACATTTTGTCGCAGTAGTGTACGGCTGGTCTGTGCCGATCAATCCTGCTGATATTGGTCCCTATCAGATTAAAGGGACAGAGACCGCTCCTCCTACTGGTGCCACCATAGCTATTCCCTTCACCACGCCAGGTCTGTACTACTACTACTGTTCAGCACATGCCGATGTCAACGTAACATGGCATCGTGCTCAGGCACATAAGGACGCATCAGAGGCCCCCATCCCAATGGAAGGCTTCGTCCTTGTCTTCGGCAGCTAGGATCGAAACAGCCTTGTTGCAGGAAGTGCCCGCAGAGGTCCAGTTTGTGTTGGGCGACCAGCACGACAATGTCCCTGATCTGCACCAGTGTTGTGAAGAGGTCGATCACTTCCTGGTGACCACGCCGATGATGGGGTAGAGGTCCGACGCATCTTTCACAAATTGCGCTCGGTTGCCAAAAGCCTGGTAGAGCTATTTGCTCCTATCGAGGTTTGTTCAGTATGCCATTTCTGGGACAAATCAATTTTCGGGAGTCTCTTAGGCTCCTTGAACTATGAGGAGAACCCGCCCACACCAAAACCCTTCAGTAGTGCATCGGTATATGCTTGATCAACTGTCCCTTTCGTATCAGGGTCGGGATCGGAGATTGTAACTTCAACTCGTACCCCCCAAAATACGACCCCAACAAGTAGCGGCGGGGGCAGATACGGAAACGGCGGTGGAACCACTCCCACAGCCAGCAGTGCCAGCAATCGGCTCAAGACGGCGACAGCGACGGTGAGTGGTAAATCGGAGACCATTCTTACCAATGCTCAAGGCATGACGCTCTACTACCGAACGTCTGATGCGCCGCCTGCCACAGTCTGTAGCGGTGGGTGCGCCAGCGCATGGCCCCCGCTCATCGTCTCTGGCTCAGCTGCTCCCACGAGTGCGACCTCCCTGCCGGGCAAGTTGACGAGCGCGACCGACGCCAATGGCAACCAGGTGGAGTACAATGGGCATCCGCTCTATACCTTCTCGGGAGACACTGCTCCAGGACAGACCACCGGCAACGGGACTGCCGGGGTCTGGTTTGTTACCACCCCTGATCTAAAGTCGCAGGGGACGCCGCAAGCAACACCCACGACAAATGGGTATAGCGGGTATTAGGAGCGCCAAAAAGTCTCTCGTTGTGCAGGATACCTCAATGCCCGTGGAGACGCCCTGCAAACAGATTACAGGGCTCACCGCTCTTCATGTGAAAGAGGCAGCGCATGCATAAAATCCTGCTCCACTGGTTCGTGAAAGGCAAGAGCATGGACCAATTTGAGACGTGGAAGGCGATCTTGAGCAAAGACCTGCTGGACTTGCAGCAACTGCAAGCGCAGGATCTCTCCACCAGGATCAGGCATTCGCTCAAGGAACAAGAGCTTGGTCAACATTGCTGTCAGGCAGGAGAAAGCCTGGGTGATGCTCACCTCTTACGACTCAAAGAGACGCTCGGACTTGATGAGCAGCAGTGGCACGCCTACAAATCCAATGTGCGACCCGCCCGGGAATAGGCAGACACAGTGGGATGCATCCCAGGGTCACTTCGTATGCTTGTCTTTCTCAAAACAGGCCATCAGCGTAAGCTCTCCTCGTTTGTCTTCCTGTCCTGGAATGCAGAGGACGTTTCAATAGATGGCGTCGCAAGGGGATCACGATCTAAGCCCTGGTCCGCAAAAGAGGCCGGATCTTCGCGTGGTTCCAAATGGGTAAACACCGTTGTTTCTGGCAGCGCATTTCGCAGCGTGAGTTCAATTTCCTCGCACATAGCATGTCCCTTGAAAACCGTCCAGGTACCCGGAACCAGGACGTGAAAGGAGATGAACCGGCGTGATGCCGCTTGCCGCGTCCGCAGCGCATGAAACAGAATGCCTTGAGCTCGATAGCTCTCAAAGACGGTCTCAATGTGTTTCACATCCTCTTTTGAAAGGGTGGTATCGAGCAGCCCCAACCCCGTTTGGCGCAACAATCGTATCCCTGTCCAAATGACGTTGAGAGCCACGAGGAGTGCAATAATCGGGTCAAGAATGAGCCATCCAGTGAGGGCAACGAGGAGAACGCCGACGAGCACTCCGGCAGTCGTGAAGACATCGGCGTATAAATGATGCGCATCTGCTTCTAAGGTGATGGAACGCAGGCGCTTTCCTGCCCGCAACATGAACCACGCCAACACCCCATTAATTACGGCTCCTGCAACAGAGAACGCTAATCC
>VBHS01000145.1 GCA_005881295.1 Chloroflexota bacterium | reverse complement strand
GTAAATTGCTCATGCCGGAAGGTTGGTGAGGGCCGATCAAACGTCATCGCGATATAATCTGGCTTCTCCTCTAACAGTGCTTTTATAAGCATGGATGTGAAACCGAAAGTAGCATTGACATTTTCGCCCTTACTAGTAGACAATGTCTCTGGAACGGCGTGAAAAGCCCGGTGAATGATGGCGTGACCATCTATCAACACTAATTTTTTGCGTTTCGTATTGGACGAATCCAAACGTTCCCCTGAGAGTTCTTCAGTTTCCTGGTCATTTATTTGGTTTATTGTCATAATGTTATTCCTTTACGTCAGGCCCGCTTTCGTTGGCATACCCACTTGCCATGGTGGGGTAGTTCTGTCATGTCACCTTTCCTCTTTCGCGTCCCCTAAGCCAGTACCCGGTAGCTCCCCTTTGAACCACCTTCCCAGACACAGAGGCTGGCGCTGGAAGCCCCACTAGCAGTGGAGTTTACCATCGCAAAGATGAATTGCGTCACATCGCGCAGTGGTACTTTTTCCCAGTTGGGGTGTCGCAACCATTCGATCAGCGCAGGGGTAATTTCTCCAGGAGCTGGCATCGCCAGCCGAGCCGTCCAGCTTGCTGTGTTAAGGTAGCTCTGTGTCCCATTGTTTACCGAATCGATGCGTACCATATGTGTATGGCCTGCAATGGCATATCTCAAGGTTGGGTCCTGTTTGAGCACAGCTTGCATACCTAGCGCTACCCCTTCCCCCATCTCGTATGTTGTTGGAGTACAGATTGCAGTGATAGCTTCAACGAGCGGTAACTTGAGCGCCTCTCGTAACATATCGAACTCTATTATCGTCGAGGCCTGTACCTGCTGATTGTCCAGGTTTCCATGTTCGACCCAATCCGTCTTGCGAGATGACATTTCCTGTTGTAAAGCAGCAAAATCGATGATCGCCTGTTCAAACAACTTGTCGGGAGAACACTCTTCATCTGGCGCGAGGCCCGCTAATGCCTTTCTTGGCTCCGAAAACAGGTCCATTGTCAGTTTAGCTGTCTCCATGACGATCTCGGGATTAAGTAGACAAAGCAACGCTATCTGCCGCATACTATTCATTGATGGCTCAAATCGATCGAAGTATGCGTAATTTATACTGATAGGGTGTGCCGCGTGTTGGAAATAATGAGAGCCAACAGGTAAGATAATGGTGCTGGGATTGAGATCGAGAGGTTGTCCATTTTCATTCCAGAGCCCGTGCATGGCCTGATTCCAGAAATCGTAGTGATTGCCGTGCTCAATATACACATCTGGTAGCGGGCGATAGAAGCGCGTTGGGAAGAAGGACACCCTCTCCGTCACGTGTTCGCCACCGATAGCTGTGGAGATCTCCTCGCGTACCCTTGCCAGCCGCAGTTCAATATCGTGATTACCAGTAATGAAGGTCACGTGCCGTCCTGGCGTCTCAATAAATCGCCGCAGAGCCTCAAAGAAAGGAGTGTGAGTTGCTATGATCTTACTCAACTTTTCCAGGCTTGTTGAGATATCAGTTATCCCTCCAGTATCGTAGGGCGCTGTTGCCAGGAAATCAAAACAGTCTCCATTGATCACAAGCTCGATTTCGTCAGCACGCCCCAGTGGTCCAGCAGCGCCTGCTGCAGAAGTCAGTCCTTCAAAGGCGGCTTGCTGTGCATCGCCAAAACCATCGAGAATAGTATGACCATCGGCGAGGTGAAGATCACTGATAACTAACGTAGTATTGGACATGGGTATCCTTTCTGATCCCTATTCTTATAGCACCTTGTTAAATCGGTAATGAAGGTGTTCGCCTTGTGGCTTATCCGCCAATATGTGTCATTCTCACGTTTATTGCATTTTAGTATGTTTCCGTCCAGATGTATAGTCTAGTTTACTGCCGAGTAATAATTTGATCTTTTTTTCGTTTTGTCGTCTTATAACTACAGAGAATATGTAAGCCTGAAGAAAATAAACTGCTATTCGCTCAATGTTAGTGTATCATGTATCAGTTGAAGCTAAGATATATAATAACGTATACTTCCTAATTAGACATATGAGTATTCTTTATCTGTAACTTTGTTTCCTTATGAATAAGTGCTCAATTATAGATAAAGGTGACTTCATAGCTTGACGTAATACCACGTTGTACAGCACTAGGAGATACTGCTATGGCAGAGAAAATGGATGAACTCTTGACTGTGAGTGAGGTCGCGCGTCGCTTGCGCGTGGATGACACTACCGTCAGGAGATGGATCAAAAGCGGTGCCTTAGAAGCTATAACGCTGCCCCATAAGGGAAAAAGGCAAGCCTACAGGGTCAAAAAATCTACTCTGGATAAACTGCTGAAAAATCCTGATCTCACTACCTGATGCCTCTTTCAAGTACCTCAACAGGTAATCAGGAGCTTTGAAAGATGCTTATGCGGCATCTTTAAAGCTCCCTATGTGTTCTGCCCGCCTATACCTGCTCTCAGGAGGCAGAACCTGCTATCATGTCATGGCAAAGAGCGCCCTTGCTTTCTGAATTGCTTATTGCTGCAAACCGCTCACGACACGGGCATACTTTTCTGCCAGCGCCTGCGCCTGGTCGCTCGAAACAGATTCAGCAAAGACGTGGAATAGGGGTCGATCAGCATCAGGCAAAACAAGCACCCACTCTTTGCCCAGGTCGATCTTGATGCCGTCAATTGGTTTAGAGCGACGTTCCCGGTACTGCTCGCTAAGGATGCGCATCACTTTGCCTTTGTGTTCCCAGGGACAGGTAACCTGCGTGCTACTCAGGTAGTATGTTGGCAAATCATCCACTACTTCAGAAAGCCGCATCTGGAAGGTTGCTAGCAGTTCAAGCAACTTCGCGATCGCCAGCATCCCATCAAAGACTGGGTGGAGGCTGGGGAAGATAAAGCCACCCTGACCATCCCCAACCAGTACGACTCCATCCCGTCCAGCTGCGGACATCAACGCGTGCCGTAGTACCTTGGTGTGCTGAATATTCCCTTCGTAGCGTTTGGCGATATGTTGCAATGCGCTAGGCGCGTTTACAGGAGCCGCCACCGTAGCCCCTCTATTCTGTCGCAAGATCAGGCTGGTCATCACGGCTAACATCCTGGTGCCATCGAGAACTCGTCCTCGATCATCGACAACAGCGATGTTTTCTCCTCCCTGGTCAATGCGTATCCCCATATCAGCATCCAGACCGGCGGTAATCGTTGCCAGGCGCTGCATATCCTTCTCGATCTCATCCACGCTTCTTACGGACCGTGCCTCATCCATGCTGGTGTTCAATGCAACCAGATCGCATCCCAGGCGATTAAAAATCCCTGGCAGTAATTGAATGGTGCTGCCGTTGGCATAGTCTACCACCAGTTGAAATTTCCGTTTCCTCACGACCTCGTGATCGACAACCTTCGCGAACCCCTCCAGGTAACGGCTCAATACCTCCGCGTTTTCGAGTACTTCAATCGCACCAACCTCATCCACATCGACGCGGCGGAAATCTTCACGGAAGAAGAGATTCTCTAGCTTGCGCTCAGTCGTCTTGTTGATATCCAGGCCATACTGATCAAAGAACTTGATGTCGATGACCCGCTTATCATGGGGCGAGAGGCGTACATGTATCCCCCCGACAGCATCGGTGTTACGGATAATATAGCGTGCAACTGGGATAGGGACCTGGTTAATGTCATGCACATTGACTCCTGCCGAGGGTAAACCCGCGATCACCGCGCGCTTAATCATACGTGGTGTACGGTGATACGAATCGCGATTGATGCACACAACTGAGCCTTTGGGGAGTATAGCCCCATAGGCCGCGCCAAGTTGAGTGGCAAATTCAGGTGTCAGATCTACATTGACCAGCCCCGTCACGCCGAAGCGGCTAAAGAGTCCTCGTCGCCCTTGCGAACCCCAGATAATGCTTGTATTGATAACCGCACCGGCCTCGATCTCCTTATCAGGCCATACCTTCACATTCGGTTGAATAATGGCCCCTTCCTGGATCGTGGAATTGTCACCTATCACCGAGCCCTCGAACATCACCGCTTTGCTCTTGATGCCAGTAGAAGACCCCACAATCGCCCCCCGTAATTCTGCCCGTTCTCCAATGTAGGAATTGTTCCAGACAATGCTGCGATCAACCTGCGCCCGCTCGTCAACGATGGTGTAGTGGCCTATAGTACTTGGACCATGAATGATTGCTCCAGCCTTGATTCTACAATCATGGGCCAGGTAAATTGGTCCAATTAATTGTGCATCCTCCGCAATTTCAACCCCTTCTTCACACCAGATATTGCCGCTGAGTTTCTTCGCCGGTATCTCGACTTCCACTCGTTCCTGTAAAACATCGGCGTTTGCGCGCATATATTCCGGGAGATTTCCTACATCGCACCAATAACCGCTTTCGGCAACGTACCCGTAAATTGGATCCCCATTTCTGAGCATCATCGGAAAAAGTTCCTGGCTGAAATCAAACTGTTTATTTTTCTCAAAGTACGAGAAAATCTTTGGGTCCAGCATATAGATGCCTGTATTGATCGTGTCGCTGAAAACCTCTCCCCAACTCGGCTTCTCCAGGAACTCAGTTATATGACCATCCTGATTGGTGATAATCACACCATACTCCAAAGGATTATGTACATGCGCCAGCATGAGGGTAGCCAGCGATTTTTTTTCCTGGTGGTAGTTGATGAGATCTGTTAAATTATAGTCAGTGAGCGCATCACCACTGATCACAAGGAATGGTTCTGTCAGTTGATCTTCCGCATTCTTGACGCTACCCGCGGTTCCCAGCGGAACATCTTCACGTGAGTACGTAATGCGCATACCAAATTGCGAACCGTTGCCGAAATAATCTTCGATGTTGCTTGCTAAATACTGGACAGTTACTACTACTTCTGTAATACCATGACGTTTGAGAAGGTTAAGGATGTGTTCCATCACTGGTTTGCCGGCAATAGGGACCATGGGCTTTGGGCGCCTTATCGTCAGTGGTCTGAGCCTCGATCCTTCCCCACCGGCCATAACAACCGCTTTCATAGAGGCCTCCTGGCAGTGCGGGATCCCCAAAGCAGCAAATTCTGCCTCAGGAACTCCGGTAATTCAACGACTATAGATGTGGAAACGGCGTGGCACAACATGCCACGCCGTCCCAACTGCTTTGTTTGCCTCTTGTATTGTACTACATCGAAAAAGAGTGCGGCAAGAAGAAAGAGTAGGGCAATTTCTCATAGCTGCCTACCAGGTGTTCTCCCCTGGCAATATAGTAAGCCTTCTCCTCGTTCCTACCAATCACTTAATCGACCGTGTTCGACAAGCCAGCGCACGAAACGATGATAGTTCGTTTCCTCCGTTGCCTGTCTCTCTTCAAACTCCTCGCGCAGTTGAATCAGCCTGCTGGCCTCCTCTACCGTAAATCCCTCATCCAGGAGGGCGTCGATAAGCAGGTCTATGTATTGCTGCATTGCCAAGTCCTCCCTCTAACTAAATGTCCAGGTAGATGAACGGACGCACCACAAAACGAAATTGGGTAGACACATATACCGGCTTTGACATATGCGAATCTATCTTGTACTGTGACCTGGTAGTATACAACGATGGATACTGGAGTAACACGGGGCATAGCGTAGCACTTTCTTATCTACAATACTATCCCCAGGGATGCTACTATACAAAGTATAGCAGAAAATAGTACATCCGTGCAAGGGGTGGATTTTTTTTGCGAATTGGCTCGCCAGGAGGGGTAGTTGGCTACGAATTTCGCAGAAGCCACTCAAGCTTTTCTAAATACCAGTAGAGTAACGGTGGAGTTACTCTGATTCCTGGAAGCGGGAGCATTCCTCTCTCATCTTGCGGTAGTCCTCTAGCATCTGGCGGTGGCTCTCAACCATCTGGTGATGTTTCTGTACTGCTTTGTAGTAGTGCTGCCAGGCTTGTGCGTGCTCGCCTGTTCCTGGCTCCGTATCCTGCACCTCCTGATACAAGGCTTGCACTAAATAGTGGTGTTCTATCACGAGCTGGTGGTGGAACATCAAAGCCTGGTGTTGGTTCCTCATGTTTTGATAATGGTCTTGTAATGCTCGAAAATAGTCCCGTTTAAGAGCGTGCTCAGGATCAGTACCTCCGGGCTGCTCAGCGTGTTCTCCTGGTTTCCCCATGGCTTCACATTGCTTTCTTCTCCAGGAAAATCCCTCTCAAATGATAAACTTCTCTATGGTTTGTAAAAGCTCGTCGAGTTCGATAGGCTTCCTCATACATGGAATTTTTCGCTTTTTCGCTTCTTCCCAGGGGCAACTTGCGCTTAACATAAGAGCAGGAACATGTTCGAGCTTTTTAGTTGCGTGTAGTCTGTCGTAAAGTTCAAGCCCATTCAGGTAAGGGAGGCTGTAATCGATGAGAAAGAGGCCTGGCTTAATGTCATCGACAATTTTTAACGCCTGGTAGCCATCAGTGGCGAGCAGGGCTTGGTGGGCCGTCTCTTGTTCGATGGCTTCAACAAGGAATGAGCCTATCGCCGTGTCATCCTCGATGATAAGAATCGTTTTTTCTATAGTGTTAGCATTTGGTGAAAATAGTTCTTTATCGTCAGGCATTTTCGCATCTACGTTTCCTGGTATTTCGGTCATTCCTGCACATGACATGAATGTAACACGCTATGAACACCTGGTGCGTTTCAAACCAGAGATGCTGGTGTGTGAGACCCATCCTGCGTTGACGTGGCATTTAAGATATTGTTTCTCGTCTG
>VBHS01000144.1 GCA_005881295.1 Chloroflexota bacterium | reverse complement strand
ACGGCCGGACTCGTGTTGAACCCCAGGCCACGATGGTCGAAGTTACCATTGCCAGCAGAGCGATACCTACAATCAGGCCGATAGCGATATACCAGCTCACTCCAAAGCCCGTTTTGAAGACGAACTGGCCCAATAAACTGGTGGCCAGGGTCACCAGCAGCATAGCCAGTAGTGCGCCAGTTCCGCCAACAACGCCGTTCTCGATGAGCACCTCTCCCAGGACCGTCCGGCTGGTGTAACCAACCGACTTCAGGATACCCAGTTCGCGCCTGCGTTCCAGCATTGCCAGCGCGACCGCATTGGCTATGATGATTACACCAGCCAGCAGCGATAGCGAGGCGATTGTGGTCAGCACCAACAATATATCTCCGATAAAAGTGTTGATGAAATCACCGATGTTGGCGAAATTGGCGACCGTTGCGTTAGGCGCCAGGTTGCCGATGGTCTGCAACGCTTTGCCAACTTTGTCAGAGTCGACCTTCATATAGAAGATGGAGGTCGGCTGGCCCGCAGGTGTCAGCGCCGTCACCGCTGCACGCGTTGCCAGGATAGGCCCAAAGTGCAGGTTAAACCCTGAAGTTTGATAGGTTCCTACCACGGTCACCGTTTTGATGCTCTTCCCGTCAATGCTCGCCAGTGTAATCATGCTCCCGACGTGAATATGGCCCTTGAGCGGGGCTAAGTTCAGCAGGTACGCGTTAATCAAGACGTTATTCGTCCCAGCGTCGCTGGCGTTCAGGTTGCGCCCGGCAAACGTCGTATTCCTGGTATCAGGCAGTTGACCATGCGCCACGTCATAGCCTTCAAGGCCGCCCAGGTAGAACAGCGTGCCACCACTTCCCAGGTCATTCGGACCACCTTGATCATTCCTGGGAATGAGCGCTGGAAAAGGTACGCCGTCGATAGCCACTGGAACGCTTGAGGCATACGTCCTGGCCTGCGTATTAGCGGTAGAGAGGCCAGGAACCGTTCCCAACTTCGATTGTAACCGGGTTGCCTCATTGCCTCTGGCAATCGTTACCAGGTTGAACGTCAGATTATTCGCGATGGCGGCATTGATATTGTCGCGCAAATCCTGCCCCAGGACGAGAATCAGCCCGATGGTGAAAACTCCCACAAAAAGTGCCAGCAGCGTCGTTGTGGTGCGCGCCCGCTGCCGGCCGATATTGCGCAGCGCCAACTTGGTGTTTGATTTCCAGGAGCGCGGCAGCAGCACGATGACGACACCCATCAACGAGACAACCAGCAGCAGACCACCAAATGTTGGCAACACGTGGAAGAGCAGGGCAGAGACGGCTACCCCCACGAAAACCAGCGCGAGGTAACCAATGCTGAAACGCTCAGGTACCGGCAACACGCTGATAACCAGCACGACAAGACTAAAGACGAGGCTCAGTAATGCCAGGAAGATGAACGCTCCATAGACCGCGCTGATGCCCCAGATGACATCGTTGAGGATAACAATCGCCAGGGCGCAGAACAACACCGAGAGCAGGAGTAACAGGCCAATCGTTAAGAAGATGCTCCCGACGCGATGCCCACCGGGTAACTCACGAATAACATTCAGCGGGCGAATATTGGCTGCCTGCACAATGGGCAACAGCCCAAAAATCAGCGCCGTCACCAGTCCGATCAGCACACCGCCACCAATGATGACAGGGTCAAGGGAGAAGGGAATGATGATCGGGAACACTTGCTGCACAAGGTTGCGTACAATGTAGCTCACGCCAATGGCAGCGCCCGCCCCGACTACTCCACCAACAAGACCGAGCAGACCAGCTTCTAAGCCAAAGAGCAGGTAGAGGTCAAAGCGCCGGTAACCGGTGGTCTTGAGCATAGCGATCTCAACCCTGCGACGAGAGAGCAAGACCTGCATCGTGTTGACAATGCCGACACCACCTATCAGCAGCGCCAGCAGACCCGCGATTTCAAGGAACTTCTTGATATAATCAACCTGCGCCTGGTTATTTTTTAGTGCCTGGTCAGCAGTGACGGTATTGGCAATAGGGAACCGATCCGCAATGGCTTTAGCCGCCTGGTCCGTGTGGGCCTTATCGGCTGTCGACACATAAACTGAATCGTACAGGAGCGGCAATTTGGGGTCAGCAGCCTGGTAATCAGCATGCGAAATGAGCATGAAATCATTCGATTGCGCAAAGACTCCTACATTCTTCACAATACCGACAATCTTGACGTGCAGCATAACCGCGCCAGTACCGGTGCTGGTACTAGCGTGTACAGTCAAGGTGTCGCCCACCTTTTTGTTATATTGATCAATCAGGTTCTGATCTACGACGACCTGGTTATTTTTTAGCAGGCCCGCAATGGTGCCATCCGTGGGCGTCTTAAATGATGGTGGCGTCACAACCGGGAAGGTGCCTGGATCAACCGACTCCAGCGTAAAAGACTCCGTGCTTGCCGACGCCAGGCTGGTCGAAGCACTCCCACTGATGGTAGGCGTATACGCTGTAATAGTGCCTTTGTTTTTGAGGTTATCGAAGAAGGTCAGGTCACTCGGTTTCAAGGGGGTTTGCGATGTAACTGCGATATCCCCGCCGTTCGCTTCGCGGATGTTGTTGGTGAAGGCGCCATTGATCATCTGCCCCACTAACTGCAAGGACACGATAGCCATGACACCCACGGCAACACAGAATACCGCCAGAATGGAACGTTGGCCCCCGCGCAGCAGCGAGCGCGTGGTGTAATTGAAGTACATTGAGGCTTTCATTGGGCAATCTTCCCCCCAATTATATCGATACCGGCAATTAACCCGTCCACAAGGCGAATAGAGCGGTCGGCATGTGAGGCAACTACCGGGTCGTGTGTCGCGATAATAAAGGTTTTCCCTGTTTGTTCGCGCAAGTACGCAATCAAATTGAGGACGTTCTCACCATTCTTGGCATCCAGGTTGCCTGTCGGCTCGTCGGCGATCACGAAGGCCGGATCTGTCGCCAGCGACCGGGCAATAGCAACGCGCTGCTGCTCACCACCGGAGAGTTGGTTTGGACGATGCCCGAGGCGATGTGAAAGACCCACCAGGTCCAGCAGTTCTTTCGCGCGCGCGGATGGGGCACCTTTATGCTTACCTACGTAGAGCGGAACCTCGACATTTTCCTGCGCCGTCAAGGTCGGGATCAAATTGAAGGCCTGGAAGACCATGCCAATCTTGTTATTGCGCACTACGGCCAGTTTTCCCTCGCTCATCCGCGTGATATCGACGCCATCGATCAATACCTGGCCACTGGTGGGGTTATCCAGGCCGGCGATGATACCCAGCAGCGTACTTTTACCCGAACCAGATGGCCCGACAATGGAGACGAATTCTCCACTCATGATCTGAAAACTGATACCTTTGAGAATTTCGATCTTTTCACGTCCTAATGGCAGGCTTTTGGTAATATCGCGTACATTCATGACAACTTTATCGTTTGTCTGATTTACAAGCATAGATCCCTGTGTCTCATTAAAGGTCTTTACCTCATCCATTGATATTGTTGCTCCTTCTTCCTCTTTAGTCATGCCAATCTGAAAACCATCATGAAATTTGTTTGACCATTTAAAGGCGACATCCCGTCCCTCTATAACAGGAACGTTGGAGATGCCAAATTCTCCAAAGGCGCCGCTCTTTTTTTATCGCAGAAACCTTGAATCCCTTCTTTACGAATGTAGCTACGATCTTATGCAGCAAAAGTTCTACAATTGAGCCGCTTTCATAAAATGTGCGATCTCATCAGTATGCTCCTATCCTCAAAGAATATAGCTCTTTGTTATATCTCTTCAGCATGTATAACATATTGTTATTTTGTTGTCAAGCCCATGAACAGCTCACTTTCTCATACCACAGAGAAAGTGAGAAAGTGTTGCCGGAAAAGGCCCCTGAGAAGCCCAACATCTGCTACCATTCTAATGGTAAGACATTGTCCCTGGGGTAAGGTCAAGGGATTTCACCACGAAAAATAGTCTTGAAAAGTAAACAATGGGATATGCAAGCAGAAACAACTATGCTATACTGCACAGAAATCAATGCACGATAGGGCGTTTGTGCCCTGCATCATAAGAAGCTTGCAATCGTCTGTTAAGAGAGTCTCTATCTTCGATAGAATACAGTAAGGATATACATCTATGCGTCGAGGAACACTTTTTCTCCTCCTGATTATTGTTTTGATGGCCGTGGGCGCGGCCTTCGTGGATTTCTGGCCAAACTCCACGACTGGCAAGACGTGGCACGGTATCAACAATCCATATGGCATCAAGCTGGGGCTTGACCTGCAAGGCGGCGTAAGCGTCTTGCTGGTGCCCGATCCCGCGAAGCATTACACCAAAGCGGAGGTCGACAGCGCGATAAGCTCCACTGTGCAGCAAATTACGAAGCGTGTCAACGGTGGTCTCGGCGTGAATGAGCCAAATATCCGTACGCTGACCGACAGCAAGGGCAACCAGAGTATCGCCCTTGAACTCCCCGGCTTAAACAGTGGTAACCAGGATCAGCAAATCAGGACCATCCTGAGACCTGGAAACCTGGAATTCTGGGATACCGGCCAGACTCCCCTGGCACCGGGAGCGACGCTGGACCCGACCCAATTCGCCCAGTACAATCCTGGCGGCAAACCACAATTTACCGGTAAAGACCTTGATCCCAACCAGATCAGTGTCGGCACGGACCAGCAGACCGGCGCGGTCGTCATCAATTTTGAAATGCAAGGTGGCGCCATAGCTCAATTCGGTGCTTTTACCGGCAAACATATCGGCGACCAGCTAACCATCACACTGGATCGTAAGGTCATCTCTTCAGCAAGTATCAATAGCCAGATTAATGGACCCGGCATTATCACGGGCCAGTTCACACAAGCCGAGGCGCAGTCTATTGTGACAGTCTTGCAATACGGCGCGCTGCCGCTCTCGCTCCAGATTGCCAGTGAAGAAACCGTCGGGGCGACGCTCGGTACCGACTCGATTATCAAGAGTGTCATCGCCGGAATCATCGGCCTGAGCATTGTTGTCCTCTTTATGATATTGTACTATCGCCTGCCGGGCTTGCTGGCTGACCTGGCATTAATACTCTACGCCCTGTTCACATTGGCCGTTTTCAAAATTTTCGGCTTCACACTGACACTCGCTGGTATCGCCGGTTTCATCCTTTCGATCGGTATGGCGGTCGACGCCAACGTGCTGATTTTTGAACGCATCAAGGAAGAGTTACGATCAGGCAGAATGCTCTCCTCCGCCATCGATATAGGCTGGAAACGCGCCTGGCCCTCCATCCGCGACTCAAACATCTCGACACTGATCACCTGCGCAGTGCTCTTCTACTTCGGCAGCAACTTTGGCGCAAGCATCATTGTTGGCTTTGCCACAAACCTGTTTCTGGGCGTCTTAGTAAGTATGTTTACAGCCATTGTTGTCACCCGCACCTTCCTGAACGTGCTTGTGCCGACTGGCGTTATCAATCATCCCGCACTGTTTGGACTTCCCGCAGGCTCTATAGCCTCGGCATCCCTGGCGCGGCGGAACAGCACAGTTTAGAGGAGGATGCCGTGTTCGATCTTGTAGGAAAACGCTACCTGTTTCTGCTTATATCGTTGATTGTCATTATCCCGGGTACGATCTCTTTGCTGGTAAAGGGCCTCAACGTCGGCATCGACTTTAAAGGCGGCGCCACCGTAGAACTGCGTCCCAGCACTAATATCACCTCCGCACAGATGACAAGGTATCTCCAGCCGTTAAGGCTGGAAAATTTGGATGTTCACACAGGCACCAACACGACTTTAAAAGGCCCAGATGTCGTCTGGGTCCGGTTAAACACCCAGGTCGATGCAAATGTGACAGACTATATTATCAGCACCCTGCAAAAACAGTACGGGTCTCAGCTTACTGTGCAGGTTAGTGACCTGTCGATAGATAATCAAAAGATCAGTGTCCTCGACATCACACATTTCCAGGGAGCGCCCGCTACACCAGCTAAAATTAAAACGGTGCTGGCCAGGATACCTAATACCTCTGACCTCTCGAAGGCTTCAGCCACACCGACGGTCATACCTACTACATCGGTCCAACAGGCCACGGCCACTGCGACAAACAAGCCAAAGGCCACGGCCACGGTTGGCAAAGGAACGCCAACAGCGACCGCGACACCAACGTCCAATGCTGCCCCCATCCCGGTACACGTGGTTGATGCCCAGGCAGGCAACACCATTGAGACGGTGACTCTCTTAACCAGTTCCGAAGTGAACAGCGACAAACTGGTCAACATCGCATCGGCTATCTTCAAGGGAAATGGCAGCTACGCGTATGTGATTTCAAATGCGTCGGTATCGCCTTCGGTAGCTAGTGAGACAACGCTTCGAGCGTTTCTCGCCGTCGTCGCTGCCTCGGTCTTTATCTTGCTCTACGTCTGGTTCTCCTTCCGCAAGGTGGCGAAACCCTGGCGTTATGGAGCATGCGCTATCATTGCCCTCTTGCACGACGTACTGGTGGTGCTCGGCATCTTCTCTATCCTGGGCTGGCTGCTAAATATACAGGTCGACACACTGTTTATCACAGCGGTTCTAACGGTAGTCGGTTTCTCTGTCCATGATACCATCGTGGTTTTCGACAGAATCAGAGAAAATATGCAGCGCCGCACCTCAGAGACCTTTGATCAGGTCGTCAACGCGAGCCTTGTGCAAACGATGGCGCGTTCGCTGAACACATCGCTGACCGTCATCTTCACCCTCACCGCGCTCACGCTCTTTGGTGGTTTAAGTATACGCACCTTTACGTTAGCCCTGCTGATCGGTATCATCAGTGGTACCTACTCTTCCATCTTTAACGCCAGTATGCTGCTGGTCATGTGGGAGAAAGGCGAACTGAGCTTCAAACGCCTCAGACGCGGCCGCACAGCCGATGGCCGCGAAGCCCGCGAGCTGGTAGGCTCTCGCAGGTAGTTTTCGATCGGATAACAAAATGTTGACAGCACTTGACCACGTCATCATTGGCGTGAATGATTTAGCACAGGCAACATCAGTCTTCAGCGAAAAAATTGGACTGGTCCCCCGCGGCGGAGGTAGCCATCGCAGCGGGGGTACCGCCAACCGCATCATCCTTATTGGCGACACCTACCTCGAATTGATCACTATACAAAGGCCCGCAGAGGCGCAGCAGAGTATGCGAGACAGGCTGGCCAAAGGCGATGGCTACCTCAATTTTGCCCTCTCATCCAACGATATCGAGGCCGATACCAGGAAATTGGTACAGCGCGGCGTCTCCGTTATCGGACCGATACCGGGGCAACTCAAAGCATCCAATGGTCAAACACGAGGCTGGTCCCGCACTCACGTCGAGCGTCCCGACCTGGCACAACGCTATCCATTTATCATCCAGCATGACAGCACGGGTGAAGAGCGCCGCTTCCGTCTTGCCGGCTGGACGGAGCCGCCACCGCACCCCCTCGGTGCCGTGCAGATACTGAGCGTCACGATAGCAGTGTCGAACCTGGCAGAGGCCACCAGCCGCTTTGAACGCATCTATGGCCTGACTCCATCTGCCCCATTTACTGGAGATGCCGACGACTGGGAGGCAATGCTCGTTGCC
>VBHS01000450.1 GCA_005881295.1 Chloroflexota bacterium | reverse complement strand
CCCATTGAAGTGCGCTACCGGGCTGCGCTACACCCCGTTATTGGAACGAAACAAGTATAGCAGAAAAATGACCTGTCCGTCAATAGTTCAAATTCCGTTATCCCGTTCCATAATTCTGTCAGGCAACATGGGGCCTTCCTCCCGAGAAAGACCCACAAAATGCAACCTTCTGAAGGTTCAACCGTCTAATTACTAGAAGTCATTTATCAAGCGATCAACTACTCATTAGCAATGAAACAATTTACTGATTACTACTCGGTACTGGACGTCGATGCGAATGCCCCGGCCGAGGTCATTAAAAAAGCATTCAAACACCGGGCGCTGCAATACCACCCGGACGTATACAAAGGCGAGGATGCGGAAGAGAGGATGCGAGAAATCTTGCTCGCATACCAGACACTGATCGATCCCGAACGCCGCCGAAATTATAACCTGAGCCGTTCGGAACACGTGCTGGGTAGATCCGTACCAACGGAAAATACCACCGACGTATCTCCTGCCGCCCGCCATGACCGCAAGCGCTACTATGCGTTCCCCGTATTCAACAACGGTACGCCAGCACAAATCGACCTGGGTGAGATCACGTATCTGCTCTCCGCCAGCGAAGTAAACAGGCTGAAAGAGCAGGGCATGTTGCGCGGCGCGAAGGCTCCATCCATGGCAGAGACATATTACTGCCATCGCTGCCATCATCATTGGCAAGCAGCCTCACCCCCGGCGTTTTGTCCAGAGTGTAAGGCGCGAGATTGGCGCGAGTACCTGCTGCTGCGCTGCCAGCACTGCCATGCGGTCTTCGAAAGCGAGCAGATTCGTTACGAGGTTGGTACACTGCAATATGGTGACGGCGCGCTCTGCCCACCCTACGAATTGTTCCCCCTGTGTCCCTTTAGTCGCCTGTGCCTCAACCATCGGGCGGGTATTCTCGTTGAGCGGCCCGGTATAACGTTCCCAGATGGCTTCACCCAGGTGTAGGACTGTCGCGGGATCATCGCTTATCACTGCCTTTCCCTTGACCTGCACCCCTCGCAGCTCGTCATAGCGCTGACCCGCTTCAACAAGGCAGGTCAGCCGTGGGTCGCGCCGCAGGTTGACGGCCTTCTGCGATTTAGCATATGTCCAGAAAGCAATCTCGTCATTAATGAGTACATACCACATAGCCACGAGGTGGGGATACCCATCGTGGTCGATGGTGGCTACCTGGAGCGTGCGCTGCTCTTCAAGGAAGGCGCGTATCTCCTCATCGGTCATACGTATCTGGTCGCGTCGGCTCATGGATTGTTACTCCTCTTAAAAAATATCAAATCAAGCACATAGTATCGCCTGAACCCTCGAATTAGCAATACCATCCACACTCACAAATTATTTTTAATCCAAAACCCCCTGGACTTTTCCCCCAGAATCTGCCATACTATATCCTGATAGAGTAGTGAACAAAAGCAATGATGGGGAGAGTACTCACATAAACAGGGGATGCCAAGAGAGAAAGGGTCATCGGCTGCAAGCCCTTTTGCATAACCGAGCTGAGGAAGTTCACCCCAGAGCTGGCTGTTGAAAATACCGTGGTATTCCGCGCCATCGCCGCGATATCCAAGTAGACAGTCCCGGCCGTCACCGTTATCGGACAAACCGAGTGGAACTCAGCGCCATTTTTACCGCCTGTCCTATTCTTCTTTACTATACCTAATCTCTGGATAAGCGGTAATTATAAACGGCTGGTTCAATACGGGTGGTACCACGGAGATTGCCGGCAACTTCGTCCCTGTTGACGTTAAGTTTGTCGGTTTTTTGATTCTTGGGAGGATGCAAGCATGATAGGGGAACTGAACGCTTTATTGGAGCAGCTCGATGCGCTACGGGCCCGGGCCATCGAGGAATTGGAGTCGATTGAAACCTCGGCTGAACTGGAGGAGTGGGACCACAAGTACCTTGGTCGCAAACGTGGTGAATTGACCAACATCTCATCCGTAATGGGCAAATTATCGAAAGACGAACGCCCGGTAGTTGGGCAGAAGATCAACGCCGTCAAGGCCGAATTGACGGAGCGGCTGGCCGCCAGGAAAGAAGCGCTGCGCCAGCGGGAGATGCTACAAGCTCTGGAGAAGGAGCGCATCGACGTGACGCTGCCGGGCCGGGCTTTACCCGTCGGGCATATACACCCGATTTCGCGCGCCATCTGGGATATCACGCAAGTCTTCGTGAAGATGGGCTTCCATGTAATAGATGGGCCGGAGGTAGAGACCGACTACTACAACTTCCAGGCCCCAATGAGGCTATCGATGCCTCGCACGAGGCCATGTTCCACCAGGTCGAGGGATTGCTGATCGACGAGTATTGTACAATGGGCGACCTCAAAGGCTGCTTGGAGCGACTTGCCCGCGCACTTTTCGGCGAGGGACGGCAGGTGCGCTTCCGTGGTAGCTACTTCCCGTTCACAGAACCCAGCGCGGAGATGGACATAGATTGCCCCATCTGCGCCGGCGTGGGCTGTCGCACCTGTAAATACACCGGTTGGATAGAGATGCTTGGTTGCGGCATGGTGCATCCACATGTGCTGCGAGGAGTTGGCTACGATCCCGCGAAGTACCGCGGCTTCGCCTTCGGCATCGGACCTGAGCGTGTCGCCATCCTGAGGCATACCATCGAGGAAATACGCCTGTTCTCTGCCAACGATCTACGTTTCTTAAAGCAATTCTAAACAACTCATGTAGGGGCGCAATTATGCACATTAACGAATTAATCCGGCCACCAGTAGGTGCCGATTTATCGCGCACACCGCCGATTGATCGGCCCTCACCGGATGTTCCACTATCCGAATGATTTTGTTAAAACTCATAATTGCGCCCAGGACCATGGATCGACTCCCCAGGTGGGCGCAATGAATTGCGCCCCTACAAAGGTTCCCGCATTTTTTACAAGATGGTGAGGAGATAATAATATGAAAGTGCCACTAAGCTGGCTGAAAGAATATGTTGACATAACAATGCCTCCGGAAGCATTGGCGCACACGCTGACCATGGCCGGGCTGGAAGTTGAAGCTATCGAATATATAGGAGCCGATTGGGGCGAGGACATCATCACCGCCCAGATTGCTCACCTGGAAAAAGTAGCCGGCTCGGACCATCTCAGCTACGCACGCGTGAATACAGGTACAGAGGAACTTGGCATCATCTGTGGCGCGCCCAATATCAAGCAGGGCGACAAAGTGCCGCTGGCCCGCGTTGGAGCAAAGGTCGGCGATCTCAGCATTGGTGAGAAGAAAACGATGGGTTATCACTCGCAGGGAATGCTCTGTTCACCACGCGAACTGGGCATCGGCAATGACCACTCTGGCATCTACATCCTTGATCCCGCGACCCCTCTTGGGCAGAAGCTCGTTGATGTATTGGGTGAGGTCGTTTTCGAATTCGCAATTAAAGCCAATCGTGGCGACCTCTCTTCAATCATTGGGATTGCTCGTGAGGTGGCCGCGCTAACGAAGCAGGAACTGCGCATCCCACAACCGGTCTTACACGAGCGTGGGAGACCCACCGCGGAGATGGTAAAGGTGACGGTAGAGGACACCGATCTCTGCCCTCGCTACAGTGCCCGTATTATCAGCAACATCGAGATCGGTCCTTCGCCTGAATGGATGGGGCGGCGTCTGCTGGCGGCAGGCATGCGACCTATCAATAACGTCGTCGATATCACCAACTACGTCATGCTGGAGTTCGGCCAACCGCTGCACGGTTTCGACTACGACCTGGTGCGTCATCATCATATTATTGTGCGCCGTGCCCGGCCGGGTGAGGAGATAGTCACCCTCGATGGCGTAAAACGCAAACTGACGCCCGATATGCTGCTTATTGCTGATCCAGAGGGTCCAATCGCCATTGCCGGTGTCATGGGCGGCGCCATCAGCGAAGTCAATGACAACACGACCACCGTGCTGCTGGAAGCGGCAAATTTCCAGGCTGCGAGTGTGCGGCGTACCTCTGTCGAGCTTGGACTGCGTACCGATGCATCCAGCCGCTTCGAGAAACGCCTGGACCCCGAACTGACCGTTGCCGGCGCTAATCGAGCAATGCAGCTGATGGCGGAACACGCTGGTGGGACCGTTCATCCCGGCGTCGTCGATTGTTATCCGTCGCCCCCCCAACCGCGCACCATCACATTCTCTACCGATGATGTAGAGTGGTTAACGGCTGTCAAGGTGACGCAGCATGAAGTTGTGGAAGCCCTGTCGTGGTTGGGTTTCATCGTTGTCCCCGATGAGCACAGTAACAGCATGCAGGTAACCGTGCCAACCTTTCGCCCGGATGTTGTAGAGAGCGCCGACCTGGTAGAAGAAGTGCTGCGCATGATGCATGATCAACCTGCTGGCTCACGCTGATGCCCAGTCGGCGCGCGTGCTGCTGCAGGGTGCGCGGGGCGTGCCCTCAAACGGTACAAACACGGCGGTAGCTGCCAAAAATGGAGCGTCGAGCGCCGTTGTACCCTTCGATGCGCGTACATTACCGGCGGTGACGCTCGTGAATCCCTTGAGCAGCGATCACGACACTATGCGTTTGACACTTATGAGTGGTCTGTTAGAGACGATCCAGGAGAATAGCAAGCGCAGCAAAGCCGGCCTGCGTTTCTTCGAGATCGGACGGCGTTACCTGCCGTCAGACGAGCCCTCCAGTTTACCGGATGAGCGCCGCAGCGTTGGTATTGCTCTCAGTGGTCCGGCAGAGATTTCCTGGTATGCCGAACTGTCGCGTCCCGCGGATTTCTATGACCTGAAGGGCGTCGTTGAGACCTTGTTGGCTGCATTACACATCAGTCGTTATCGTTTCACGTCCACGCAGCATCCAACGTTTCATCCAGGGCGTTGTGCCTTGCTGGAACTGCCGCGCATGACAGACGCCGGCGAGGAGACATTCAGCCCTGTAGGGGTGCTGGGCGAGGTGCATCCATTAGTGCAGCAGCGCTACGACATACCGCAGCGCACCTACATGTGTGAGCTTGACCTGGAACAACTCTACGAGGCTGTGCCGCGTAGCCTGACTTATGCACCCATCTCACGTCAACAAGAACTCACGCGCGACCTGGCTTTGGTAGTAGATGAACAGGTACCAGCCCAGGACATTCATGATGCTATCGTGCAAAGCGGTGGTGAGCTTTTGCGTTCGGCGGCGCTATTCGATGTCTACACCGGAGAGCCTATCCCCCCCGGCAAGAAAAACCTGACCTATTCGCTGGCCTACCAATCACAGGATCGCACGCTGACCGATGCCGAGGTCAACACCCTCCAGGATGGCATCATCCGTGCATTACATGAAAAGTTTGGCGCCGTCTTGCGCTAAATTTCATCACCCCCTGATGCGCCAGGGCCGTTCCTAATGACAAGCATGATCATTAGGAACGACCCTCTCACATCCTATTGCTGGCAATACTCTTGTGGTTTGCTCTCATCGGCAAAAGAGAACTTTTCGACATTGACTTCAAGGCTCAATCCCTGTTTGCCGTTTTCAGTCGTGTACTGGTGCGGGGTGAAATCACCTTGCACGAAAAGCATTGAACCTTTCGTAACAGACCGCTTAATGGTTTCAGCGTGGCCGCCCCACGCATAACAGAAGAGCCAGACGGTTATGTCTTCCACGCATCGCTTCTTGCTGACAGCAAGCGAGAACTCAGTAAACGACGTGCCATCTTTTGTTACTACTAGCTCCGGGTCACGTTCTACCCTGCCGAATGCTTGAACCTGAAAAAACATGGAATTGCTCCTTTGGGCGTGTATGGTTGCGCCCTTGCCATGAATCTCACTAACAAGGAGAGACCCTGCAGGTGGGAATACAACTACAGGCATTCTCCAGCTTCATTCTGCCTGTAGTTGCCTCTGGAGGCTGGCGATGCGTTCTGTGAGACGAGTGTGGAGCGCAGTCAGTACCGCCATCTGGTGTTCGACGTCTTGGAGTTTATCTTGATAGAGCGCGAGCAATACCTCTTCACAGACCGGCAACGGTTGTGGGAAAGGAGAGAACCCTGTGCAGCCAAGAATCTCCTCAATTTGCTCAGTGGTGAGGCCAAGACCCAGATACATCTGGATGGTTTGCACACGTTCGATAGCCCCCTCATCGAGGTCACGATAGCCATTCTCCAGTCGACGAGCGCAGAGCAGTCGCTTCTCTTCATAATACCGTAAGGAGCGTATACTCACTCCTGTGCGGCGGGCTACTTCACTTATACGCATGAGTTCCTCTCCTTTCTTGAATACTTACCTTCAGTATAAACTATGACATCACTGTCATAGTCAAGGGAGCGCATGCATCTTACCGCATTTAATAATTTATGTTCATAATTGCGCTCCTGTCGCCTCCCCTTTTGATAAAAGAGGACATCTGCGACAAGTGCGACAAGTGCGACAAGTGCGACAAATGCGACAAACAGCGAGCAGGGCGAGAAAGAGAAGTGCCGCCTCCAGGGGGCGACTAAACCAGGAAGACGCTGCGCAAGCCAGTTCGTATATAGTAGGGTTGACCCTTGCGGTCAACCTTGAGGGGTGGGGGATTGTGCACTTGCGGTCAACCTTGAGGGGTCAGGGATTGTGCGCTTGCGGTCGCCCTGCTCGGATCGCCCTTTCGAGCCAGGGCAGCTGCGTTACTTATGCATCCTCTTTACCGCCCGCTTGATGTGACAAATAC
>VBHS01000449.1 GCA_005881295.1 Chloroflexota bacterium | reverse complement strand
ACGGAGGTGCTGGGTATCGCCGGAAACGTCGGGGCAGTTGCAGGAGTGGTGACGAACCACCACCAGATGATCCCCTGCCAACTGGTAGTAGTGTGCACGGGCATGAAACCCGTTACCACGCTGGCAGAACGTTGTACTCTGCCCATGATGTACGAACGAGATGAGGGAATTTTTGTGAATAACCAGCTGCGCACAAGTGTTCCCGGTATTTATGCCGCCGGGGATGTTGCCGCAATCCATAATCCACAGAGCGGTATCCATGAGACAAGGGCGCAATGGTACTCAGCGGTCATAGAGGGATGTACCGCAGCGGCAGTGATGACGGGACAGGTGGCACCAGCAACACGGACTTTTGGGGTGCCATGGCACGCGACTCGCTTAGGCGATCTTTCCTTATTGACCGCAGGCAGCCCACTGGCACGTATCGCGGGTTCAGTAACACTCGCTGATAACATTAAGGGCACGTATCGCTGCTTGACGATCCTTGATGACCAGCTGATTGGCTACATCTCGCTTGGCCAAGCTCAGGCAGATGGACTGGCCATTAAACGCCTGATCGATGAAGGTGTGTCTATTGGCGCTATTAAGGAGGCACTACTCAAGGGGCATTTCGACGCTCGAAAGTACTTCGCGCAACAAAGCTCGATTTCGGTGAGGGACCTGGCAACATCGGGGAAGCTACCTGTTGTCAGAACGACACAAAGGCTCTCACCTCCCATGACACGGTCATTGACGGAGAGTGGTACTCAGCAGTCACTGGAGAGGAGAAAACATGAAGTAACACGTTCACCGTCGGTTGTTGAATCAATTCCATTGACAACGTTTCCGAGGATTACCGCTGGCGCTCAATTCCGAAGCATTAATATTCACTAGAAAGAACAGGAGATGCGAAAGCAAGTGCCAGTCCTTTTACACAGGACAAGTCAAGATGTGATGGAGGAGTTGCGTGCATGTATCGGCTGCAACGAATGCTTGCTGGTTTGCCCGGCACTCGTCAAGCCGATTAAGATAGAGGTGTTAAACGTTGAGACGTTCTCCGGGCCAATATCCGCGCCCATAGCACGTTTTGCTCGTGCGTGCTATCAATGCGGAGCCTGTGTTGCCCCCTGTCCTGTAGGATTACACCGCGACGCGATGATGATGTGGCTGAAAGTGCGGCTGCTGCGTTCTGGGCGGAAGGAGTGATTGTTTGTCTCTACGTCAAGGGCAAAAGATGCGGTCTGTAAAGGGATATTCATGGTTGTATTTGCATAAGGGGCCTTCGTGGGTGATCATACGGCGCCGTTCGCGCAGGCCTGGCATGGGAAAACTCAATGCAGCTTTGAACTGGCATATCTTTTTTGCCGTGATGGGTATAGCCTTTATACTCATGCACTCTTTCGGCAATTTTAACGCGAAAACCGGTACCTATGCATTGTATGGTTTGATAGCGTTGATGGTAAGCGGCTTTGTAGGCCGAATGCTGGACCGTATTATGCCATGGCTGATCGCGAATGAGGTCGATACAATTCTGACAGCGCAAGGGGAAGATCGCGTAGCCCACATTTCGCGAAGCTTACAAACACAGGCAGATGCTGCATATGCCACACCAATGAGGTATCCACACCCTACTTCTCCTGCTCAACTGCAAGATTTTCCTGCTGAGGTAGGGCAAGGACCGCCGAATACCTATTATCAAGAGGGGCAACCGCTGAGTATGCCATGGGACATGGCGTTTATTACGCCGGGTGCTTCCCCTGGAGAAGTAACGCGTGAGGAAGACACATATAACTTTATGTCAAATAGACATGGGATACCGGTACAGCCGGGTATGTTGATGTACCAGGCGAAGCAGCATATAGCAGAGATACAGACTGTGGAGCGGGCGATGCAGCGCGAGCAGTTTTATCGCTATGTTATTCGTTACTGGCGTGTGTTTCATATCGCGCTGGCTTTACTGGCTATTGGCTTGATTACCTGGCACCTGGTGTATGTCGGGGGGCTGGTTTTGAAT
>VBHS01000454.1 GCA_005881295.1 Chloroflexota bacterium | reverse complement strand
CGGTGAAGGCGTTTGTAGCCCTTGACCTCAGTGGCCTGGCTCGCGTGGATTTCTTTCTGGAGAAAGAGACCGGGCGCGTCTATATCAACGAGGTCAATACGCTGCCAGGCTTTACTGAGATCAGTATGTATCCCAAGCTTTGGGAGGCGAGCGGACTCCCTTATCCGCAATTGCTGGACCGACTGATTGAGCTGGCTGTAGAACGACACCAGGATAAACAACGCAACAGGACCAGCCGTTAATCGATTTGCATGTGAAAGATGCGCGAGCGCATAGACAGGGAGGGTTAAGGGATGCCGCTAGATGGGCTGGATATAGGCCGCTACCATCTGCTCCGCCTGATTGGCAGCGGTGGCATGGGGGAGGTCTACCTTGCCGAGGATACGCGTATCAAGCGGCAAGTTGCTATTAAGGTGATCCGCGGCGAAGCCATCTCATCCGTGAACACTCATGCTACCCCGAACGCGGCCCGCCTCTTTGAACGCGAAGCGAAGGCCATCGCCAGACTCAATCATTCACATATACTCCCACTCTTCGATTATGGTGAGGAGAGTGTCAACGGGATCTCGCTCACCTTCATGGTGATGCCGTATTGCCCGGCGGGCTCGCTGGATGGCTGGCTGCGTCAAAAGGGGGAGGCACGTGAAACGCACGCTTTATCTTTGCAAGAGGCCGCGTACCTGCTCAACCAGGCCGCCGATGCACTTCAATATGCTCACGATCAGCAGCTCGTTCACCAGGATGTCAAACCCTCTAACTTCCTCATTCGCTCAACGCGAGAGGCGGGACTGCCCGACCTGCTGCTGACAGATTTTGGCATCGCGAAACTGATTACGGCTAACTCCAGCAGCAGCCAGTCTGTGCGCGGCACGCCGTCCTATATGGCGCCGGAACAATGGGAAGGGAACCCGGTGATCGCGTCCGACCAGTACGCGCTGGGCATCATGGCCTATCAACTTGTCACCGGGCGGCTGCCCTATCAAGGAGGGCCAGGGCAGATCATGTACCAGCACTTCACCAGCGAACCACAGCCTCCCAGCGCACACATGCCCTTTCTATCTATGGAGGTCGATGCTGTGATCTTACAGGCGCTGGCGAAAAAACCGGAGGATCGCTTCGACTCGATAACGGCTTTCGCGCAGGCCTTCCAGCAGGCTGCACAGGACAGCAACGAGACCATCAACCAGTTGCCATCACTGAAGACGAGTGTCCCTACCTTCACCAGTACCGATGGTCGCCATGGCCCTGGTGCTGGTGGTAGCAGTGACCCGTATGCAACTGTCACCAGCAGGCCTCCTGAAGAACAGGATCTCCCCCTATCCGTAAGCGATGTAAGTACGGTGATTACAGGGGGAAAAGATGGGAGCGGCGATAGGGTAACTCCCGCCCCTGAGGTCAATAGGCAGGCGATGAATGAGCAATTCCCCATGCTCAATAGAGGTGATTGGGATACAGGGAGTAAGGGGCGCCAGCCGAAACGGCAGAGTGGGAGTGGGAGAGGATTATTGATGGTGGCGCTGGCGCTGCTGGCACTTATCCTGATTGCGTCTGGCGCCGGCGCTTACTATTTCCTGGCAGGATCGAGGTCAATTTTCATATTCGGCGGCCCGGATATTACCGCTACCACCCGGGCGCGAGGACAGAGCACTGCCATCGCGCTCACGACCGCGAATGCACGTCACTTCGCCAGCGCTACCGCGCAGGTGAAAGCTACCAGCACAGCGGAAGCCAATCCCTATGCACCTGGGGGCGGCAGACTGGTCATCAACGACCCTTTGAGCAACAATAGCAAGGGCTACAACTGGGAAGAGGGAGGGAGAGATGGGGGCGCGGATCGCGCGAAAACCCACTTGTATTACTTCATTATCGATGAGAGTGGGAACTTCCACCTGAAAGTCTATTTCGATAAATTCGATACTTCCAGCGTGGTGGCCAGCGGCTCCAGCGCGGCGATAAAGACCAGTGGGAGCAACCTGATCGCGGTTGTCGCGCGCGGCGGCCAGATTGATTTGTATGTCAACAGGCAACTCATCAAGAGTTTGAGCGATACCACCTTTCGATCGGGGCAGATCGGGGTTGTTGCTCTTGCAGGGGAGGTGGCATTCAGCAATGTGAGGGTGTGGAAGTTGTAGCATGGTACAATAGAAACAGATAGAGAACCGTTAACGTACCTCACCGTCAGAAAATGCGATGACGTGTTTGGGATTAGTATAAACGCCAATCGTAGGAGGAAAATGCAATGGCTCTACCCAGTACCCTTTCATGAATGTAGATGACTACCTGACGCTTGATCGAAACAGCCAGGAAACACGCTATGAGTATTACGACGGCGAATTGCAGATGCTCGCCGGTGGAAGCAACAACCATTCACTTGTGATAGCAAACTTGACCACCATCCTTAACAACTCACTGAACGATAGCCCCTGCCGTGTTTACAACACAGACGTACATCTGCGACTTTCTGAAACACGCTATGTCCATCCCGATGTCACAGTCAGTTGTGATCCACGCGACGAAGAAACAGACGAAATGATACAATACCCACATCTCGTGATCGAAGTCCTATCCCCAAGTACCGAAGTCATTGACAGAGGGAAAAAATTCGCTTATTACCGAGAATGTAGAACATTACAAGAATATGTTATGGTCGATGCCTACAAGATACAGATAGAGGTTTACCGACGAGAAGACGATGGTTGGATGCTCCACACATTCGGGCCGGAAAGCAATGTAAAATTAAAAAGCCTCAACATTCAGTTTCCCATTGATGCTGTTTACAGAAAAGTGAAGCTTGCAGGCTCGCGTAATAACAAGGGCAAGAAAAGCTAATATATCTTCTTAAGGCACTATAGTATGTCACGCACAACCATTCAATCTATTACTGTAGAACCTCTAACTATTCCACTGTTGGAGCCGTTCAGTATCGCTACGGCCATCGCCGGTATAGAGATGGCGCTGCTGGATGCTCTCACGCGCTCTTATGGCATCCCGCTCTACGTCTTCTTCGGGGGAGCCAGCACGTCCGTGGAGACGGACATGAGTATCCCGATGGTCACGCCAGAGAGGGGCTACGACCTGGCAAAGGAGACGGTCGCGCGCGGCATCAGCAGTATCAAGATTAAGGTTGGCGGTGACCTGCGCGATGATGTGGCGCGTGTTGAGGCAGTTCGCGAAGGGGCTCCTAACGTTGGTTTGATACTCGACGCGAACCAGGGATACACGGCGAACGAGGCGCTGATCTGTTTGGAGGCGCTCGATAACCGCGATATTCGCCCCATGCTGATGGAACAGCCTGTACACAAGGATGACCACGAGGGGTTACGCTATGTCACCCAGCACACGACGGTACCTATTGCAGCCGATGAAAGCGCCTACAGCGCGGCCAATGTGGCACATTTGATTGAGATGGGGGCGGTCAACGTCGTGAACATCAAGCTTATGAAATCGGGTTTTGTGGAGGCGTTAGATATCGCGGCCGTTTGCCGGGCGAGACATACGGAATTGATGATAGGGGCGATGATGGAATCGCGGCTGGCTATCGCGGCCGCCGCCCATTTTGTGGCTGGCCTGGGCGGTTTCCGCTTCGTCGACCTGGATACGCCGATGCTGCTGGCTGAAGATCCATTTACGGGTGGGTATGAGCAGAGTGGAGGGGTGTACGATGTATCCGGTGTAAAAAGCGGGCTGGGAATAGAGCGAAAATAGCAAAACGCAGGAGCCTGCCTTGATCCACTCTCCATCGCGCCGAAAGCGAAACTGATAACATTGGCCCACTTCCAGATCAACCGTCAAAGTCCACCCCTCCTCAAAGACGAGTTCTGCGGATCTTCAAGCTCTTTCCAGGGACGTGTAACATTTTCCCAGGTTCATAGACTATAAGGCTGTACGGAAAATTTCCCCGTACATCATTTGTTCACGCGTAATGTCTCGACGAAGAAAAGCGGTAATTTGGTCTTGCCCTTGACAAATCCTTTCCGCTTGCAACGAGATAGTTAGTTAACTTACTTAAAGGCTGAATGTTCTCGATCATCTTTAGACATTGTGCTCTTTGGCGTCCGAGTAGAGCCAGAGCGGTACATCTTTTGTTTTGATACCACAGCAAGTACCACCAGAACAAGGAGGCTTATGAAATGGAGCATCGACTTTTCAGATTGATACGCGCAAACATGCGTGTATTGATCGCAATGATCACTGTATTGCTCATGACAACGCTTGTTGCCGTCGTGCCCGGTCTTACGGGGCACGGAGTGAGGTCGGTATCGGCCGTAACCAAGGAGGCGCCAGGGGGACTGGGACAGCTCAGCGGTCTGCTGCCCAGGGACCACCTGACCGAGGAGAGCGCCATCCAGGTCGATCTCAGCCACGAGACGGTGCGCATGCCGCTGTACAAAGGGGAGGCCTATGGCAAGACCGCCTGGTTCATCCTGCTGGATGCCTCCGACGTTGGGCTGGCACATGATCTGGGCGTGAACTATGCGCCCAAGCTCGCCAATATTGGGATCGGCTGCCCCGCCTGTGTGCAGACGGTGACTCTCGACTCCCCAACGCCTGCGCAGAATCCGTTTGGGCAAGCGCTGGTCCACTTCCAGGGCGCACCGGATTTCAGTCCCACCCGTATCGCGGTGCCAGGACCCAACGGCTTCCCGCTCGCCCAGTTCCAGCCTGGTGCCGTGGCCGGCCCGGGATACAGCCCGTTCATTCGCATCGCGGGATCGCCGATCGTCTACAACGCGCCCATCGTGGCCACCGGTGACGGTCCGTTCGACGTCGTCCACCACACCAACACGGGTGATCGGGTGCTCGGCATCCACATCGCACCCTCGACGTCGCCTTCCGGACAGTTCCTGGAGTCCTACGCCGACCTGTTGTTTGTCAAGGGCTTCGACGCA
>VBHS01000143.1 GCA_005881295.1 Chloroflexota bacterium | reverse complement strand
AGGGCGGGTGGTTGCGCGGGTCGCGGTTTGTCAGCACGTGATGCAGGGTAGCGGCCAGAGCGTAAAGATCGGAACGGGGATCAGCATTACCCTGGTATTGTTCTGGTGGGGCATAACCCGGTGTACCGAGGGCAGAGGTCTGTTTCCGCTGCGCGTTGCGCGTTTCGTCGGCACGGGCAATACCAAAATCGACGAGGTGCGCTCGTTTGTCTTTTGTTCCGATGATGATATTGGCGGGTTTGATGTCGCGGTGCACTATAGGCGGCGTTTCCTGGGAAAGGTAGTCGAGGATGTCCAGCACCTCCGAGGCATAGCCGAGGGCCTCCCGTTCTTTCATGGGCTGATTGACACGGTCCATGCGTTCTTCGAGGTTTTCACCTTCTACGTATTCCTGAACCATGAAGTAGCGTGGCCCTTCCTGGAAGTGGTCGGTCACGTTCGGTATCAAGGGGTGATCGAGGTGCGCGAGGGTAGCTACTTCGCGTTTGAAGTTCCGTACGTCTTCCTGGCGTTTGGTGGGATCGGTGTTGTCTGAGAGGAGTTCTTTGATGACGACAGATTTGCCATCCAGGCGAAGGTCTGTGGCCAGTAATGCTGCTCCCATGCCGCCTTCCCCAAGGATTTTTTTTATGACATAGCGGCCACCCTGTAAACGGCTGCCGGGTGTGAGCGAGCGAGAGGTGACGGTTGTGCCGCCACGTGCGGCGGCTGGGTCGAGCGGCTTCCCGCAATTATTACAAAAGCGAACTCCGTCACGATTTTCTGCATTACAATAGGGGCATTCCATAGTTTTTTGCCTGCCTTTTTACTCAGACGTAAGTGTTGTTTTCCCGGTTAACGAACGGTTAGCTTGTTCAGGGCGACTTGTTGGGATAATTATACTGTGTTTCTCGATAAGTGTCGAGAAGTTGTCTGTCTCATTGATTACATACGTATTTGGGGGGCAAAAGTTCAAATCTGTGATGAGAAGAGCCCACCGACTGGTACGCCTGGGTACGCATACACAATATGCGATTGTTTCTACAGAGAACAGAGGAGTACAGGTTTTATAAGTGCTGGCAGCGCAGCGATATGATGCCGGGAGCGAAGTGATTGGCTTTTTGTAGATATTCTTGCTCGTTGCCCTCGATCATGAGTTTGTGCATGACGACAACGTCGCCATCGGGGAGGGGTTCGGCAGGTTGGAGGCAGAGTTCCATGACGGCGCAACCTCGCTCGTAGACTTTGACGAGGCCGCCGGAGCCAGGGATGCGGTAGACGCGGCTGTCAAAGGTGGGGCTGGCAACTTCGAGGTAGCCGAATTTGATCAATTGCTGATACTGGTTCTCTGATAACATTTCTCGCAGCAGCACTTTCGCACGGCTCTCGGCGGAGAGATGTTCACTGACGGAATCACGGAAGTGGCGGCTTAGACTGCCATCTGAGGACTGCGATAGGTAGTATATCGCTAACAGTAGAAATAGTAGCCATATTCCCAGGAAGAGGCTTAAAGTTTCCAGCATAGCCGCTTTTGCTCCTCTGTTTTTTACTATCAGACAGAGTTACCAGTTACGTTGTACAAAGATTATAGCATATGGAAGTGTGGGATGCCATAGTATAGCAATGTATTACGAGAGGAGGCAGGGGAGGAGGCAGGTGAAGGTGCTGCCCTGTCCTTCGGAGCTGGTAACGCTGACCTGGCCGCCGTGCATTTCGACAATCATCTTGACGATGGCGAGACCGAGGCCCAATCCATTGGAGCGGCTCGAAGCTGGCTGTGGGACCTGGTAAAAACGCTCAAAAATGCGCTGTTGCTGCTCCATGGCTATACCGTGGCCGGTGTCGCGCACCTCTAATTTGAGTAGCCTACCGCTCTCCGCCGCAGAGAGCAAACTTGACTCATCATTGTCAAGGCGATTGGTGATGGTCGCGGAAATGGTGACGTTCCCACCAGAGGGCGTGAAGCGCAGGGCGTTGCTGATCAAGTTGCGCAGTACCTGTTGCACGCGTACCGCATCGGCGTAAATGGGGGGGAAATCGTGGGGTATGTCGACGATGATGTCTATGCCATTGTCGGTAGCCATAAGCTCCAATTCTTCGATGGCATCCGCGACGATTTCTTGCAGGCTGACGAGAGCACGATTCAATCGAGCCTGGCCGGAGTCGGCGCGTGATACCAGCAATAAGTCTTCGATCAGGGCATAGAGGTGTTCGCTACTGGAACGGGCTCGCTGCACAAATTCTTGTTGCTGCTGGTTGAGCTCTCCGCCTATACCGGATAACGCCAGGTCGAGGTAGCCATGTATGGCATTGAGCGGCGAACGCAGTTCATGAGTGATCATGGAGAGGAAGTTCGACTTGAGGCGAACGGTTTCGCGCATGGCGGTTACGTCCCGCACTATTAGCAGGCTAAGTGGCTGGTTGGCCGTGGTAAGCGGGGTAATTGTAAGGCCGATGGACCGTGACAGAGCCGTGATGCTGAGATCAATCTCTACATAGGGCAGAGCCTGATGCTGCTCGAGTGCCTGTTGTATGGTGAATACATGACCGGAAGGGTCTTCAACTGCAAGTGTGTTGTTATCTTTGCCCCAAAGAAGTTCTGCGCAATCGATGTCTGGTTGCTGAGTGGAGTCGAGGCCGAAGATGTTGCTGAAGGCGTTATTGGCTTCGACGATGTGGTTGTTAGCATCGATGAGGGCTATGCCGTCCGAGCTGGCTGCCCGGATGATGCGCAATTGTTCCTGCAAGGTTTCAGGCTTGCTTGCTTGTTGTACTGTTCCGGTATGTTGTGTATTTGTCATTTTTGTTTGATCAAAGTGTTTCTCAGTGTTGGGTGTTATCTTGAGCCGACGCGGGCGAGCAGGGCAATACATTCGATATGGTACGTTTGTGGGAACATATCGACGGGTTGCGCGGAGACCAGGCGGTAACGACCGTTGGCGCAAAGGGTGGCGATGTCGCGGGCCAATGTGCTTGGATCACAGGAGACATAGCAGATGTTGCGCGGGGCTAGCGTCTGCAGGGCCTGGAGCGCCTTGGGATGGCAGCCGGCACGAGGTGGGTCGACAAGGGCGATATCGACGCGCTCGCGGCGGTAGTGGAGCTGGCCAAGGATACGTTCCAGGGTGCCCTCAAGCGTGGTGATGTTGTTCTGGTTATTCAAGGCGGCATTGGCGCGGGCATCTATGACGGCGCTGGGCTGTGATTCAATGGCGACTACGCGCGCGGTACGAGCGGCCAGGAAGGCTGAGAAAAGCCCTACGCCGCTGTAGCCATCGAGGGCAACTTCGTTGCGCTGTGGTTCCAGCATCTGCAGGACCTTCTCGATTAGAACGGCGGTCTGGACCAGGTTGACCTGGAAGAAAGAGTCGGAGGAGACGCGGAAGCGGTGGCTGAGGATCATGTCGGTCAAGAATTCCTGGCCCGAGACTACGCGTCCATAGCGGCCACCGACGCGTTCGACGATGACGCCGACGATGCCAGGGGTGATGGTGATGAGCTCGTTTGCCAGCTGCTGGGGGTCTTCGATGAGCGAACCTGGGCGTGCATGCAGGCTCAACAGGGCTGGCACCGGTTTCACCGATTCGGCTGCTGCCGCCAGGTTGCTGTTAACCGCACCGATGGCGCCGCGAATGGTGAAGCCTTGTATCTTTTCGCTCAGGGAATCGCCGAAATAATTGATGAGTTTTTCTCGGACACACCGGTAGACTATATCGAGGGCGGGATGCAAAAGTTGGCAGTCTTCCAGGTCCTGAACGTCGTGGCTATCGGTCAATTTAAAGCCCACTTCTCCTGCTGGACCAATCGAAAACAGGGCGATGTTACGGTAATGCCAGGGAGATATGCCATTGGGCATGCCAATGGTGGGATGGACAACGGCATCAGGCTGTTTGCCAATACGCACGAGGAGCTGGCGCACGATATGCGCTTTCCAGGTCAATTGCGCGGGATAAGCGATGTGTTGCCACTGGCAGCCGCAGTCTGTGAGTAGTGGATAGCTCGGTTCGACGCGCTCCGGTGCCTGGCGAAGGATTTCGAGCAGGTCTGCGCGCGCGTGTCCACGCCGCTCCTCGACAATTTCTACTCGTACCCGTTCTCCTGGTATACCTCCCGGGACAAAAAGTACTCGCCCTTCGTAACGGCCTACGGCGTCTCCTCCGTAGGCGAGGTCTGTAAGTTCAACGTCAATACTCATGTTTCCCCTCGGCGGCCACCAGACGAGCTGAAGAGCTGTTTGTGTCCGTCACATCTTTCCAACGTATTTTTATGTTGCATTTCCTGCCACCGCATCATACCTCCCACCATGGGCGACGCAAGCGTCCTCAATCCCCCACTTTCAAGAGGAAGCGGCTCCGTACCCGTAGGGGCGGGGGTGGCGGATGTGGTGGGGTGGGGACGCTTGCGTCGCCCCGTCTTGGTCCCACGAGCCTTCTCCCTCCGGCCAGGGCGACGCAAGCGTCCCTACCCCACATCCACACCACCCCCGCCCCTACGAATTTGACGATTTGTCCTCAAAAAACCTACTGGTGAAAGACACCTCGTTTCTTGCATCCTGCGTTAGCATTCTATGCGCAAGAGCGTTACACCTATGTGCAGGTGAGTTCTGGTTATATTAAAAGGGAAGTGGCTGTTTGGGCTGGCTGTATAACCGTGTTCCGAAGCGGCTCAGGAAAACGGCTCCAAGTCCTAACAACCCTGTTCCAATAATGATGAGCCAGCCGATATAGGGGAGAGATCCTGCCAGTACCAACACCGTCAGTCCTACCACTATTTGCACCAGGCGTGTGTTGTGTTGTGGCGCTACCTTGCGCAGTACATATTCGCCAACGAGCCACCCAACGGTCGCCGTTCCCAACGCCCATGCTACTACAAGTATCAATCCTATCATGATAGCCAATGGAATAGATAAAACAAGTGCCACCAGGACAAGTAGTACAGGCGGCGCAAGTGTGATGCTGAGTAGACCAATGACGAGGCTGCGCCTCGTTTTTTGGACTACGGTCGTACGTACGAGCATCATATGCTCTGGGAAAAACCGGGCAAGCCCTATGCCTATTACTATCCAGAATAACAATGACCAGATAGAAAACCTGAAGCTACCGTTAGCGTTAATCAGCCAGTCCAGGCCCCTGGTGCGATCGATCACCGAGCCGTCAAGCCTGTCGTCAGATCCCTGTGTAAAATGACCACCGTAGAGGTGGATATCGCCACGAATGTGGGAGCCACTCTGTAGTATGACATTGCCACCATACAGTTCGATATTCCCGTCGACGGTGCCCGCAATAACAATATCGCTATTGTACGCAACAACGTTTCCTTGAACCTCGCCATTGATAGCGACTTTACTACTGAAGGTGGTGAGATTGCCACACTCAACCTCATTATAATCGACAACGACAGTGCCGCCAAATGATGGGTTATGGTGTTCATTCGTACAATCGCTGTTGGCACGAGTGTTTACTTCGTTCGCAGCGAATACGGTGGGTACCGTCCCCACCAGAATTGCTCTGCCCCCACTCAGGTAGAATGCTATCAATAGCAAAAGCCCACTGAGGGCGAGCACAAACCATTGTCTCCATTTGACGTGTCGCATATTGGAACTCCTATCATGGTCAACGGTCTAGCCGGTAGGTTCTCTCGATGACCATGACCTTCGCTGCTACGCCTCCCGTGGATGGCGCATCAAGCGAAGCCACATCCCCATCATTACCACCAGGACGAATGCTACGCCCAGCAAGAGCATGTTGTCGCGTGTGATGAACATCAGTCCTGCTTGCAGGTATTGCGCGAGGACGATGAGCGCGTAGACAACGCCGCCGAGCAGCGAGATCGTATTCACCAACCAGTCAGGTTGAACAATAATCAGAGCGAGCAGCAAAAGAGGGATACTTCCCAGTGTAAAAAAGGCAATCGCTGCTAAAGGCAGACCAATGACACGCATGCGAGCCATCCGTGACTGCTGTTGCGTCTGAATGTCTTTGATCTGCTGCGTGATGCGCTTCTGATGCTGAACCGCCAGCAAAATGCGTTCTGTTGAGATGCTGGAAGACGAGCGGGGAGTTGGCGACACAAGCCGGGTGTTAAGACATTGTAAACGCTCCTCGTAAGCGCGACAGGCTGGGCATTGCTCCAGGTGCTCCTGAAGGGTAACGATATCCGACTGTGCCAGTCTACCATCGCGCTGAGCGACTAATGCTTGTCTAGCTTCGCTGCAGCGCATCTATCTGCTCCTCCTGATTGGATGACAATTGTTTCATGTAGCGAGCTAAGAGCTCGCGAGCGCGGTGTAAACGAGCTTTGACGAGAGCAGGTGTCAGGTCCAGCGTCCTGGCTATTTCTTCGTAGGAGAAGTCGTACCAGTAGCGTAGGACTATTACCGCACGATACTTGCTCGGTAATCGTTGTAGATAGACCTGGATCTCATCCTGTTGTTCGCCTTCCAGGGCGGATTGCTCAGGGCTGGTGCCGGAATCGACGATCCATTCAAGGAAAGGGACATCGTCGAGTGGCAGCGCCAGGAAACGCCGCCGTCGCAGCTGGTCAATGGCCAGGTGAGAGGCAATCGAAAGGACCCAGGTGCTGAATTTATGCGCAGGTTTGTAGGTAGCAAGTTGTGTATAAGCTCGTACGAATGTTTCCTGTGTCACATCTTCTGCTTCCGTGGTGTTACCCAGCATACGGTAGGCAAGATTTTGCACAGCATCTTTATATCGCTCGACGAGCACCGCGAAGGCGTCCTGGTCATTGGCAAGCACAAGCTCGACAAGCGCAACGTCGCTCATCGTTTCTACGATAGCCTCGCGCGCATAGTCTCTAGATGTACGTTGTGCCCCCACGACAGCCTGGTTATTATATGCTGTGCTTGAAGTGCTTTGTGAGCCAGCCGGAGCAGCAGTAGATTTCCTGCCACGTGTTTTACGCGCTGGTTGTGCCAGTGAACCGATGGCTCCCAAGGAACTTGAAGCTGAAAGTGTTGATTCCATTTTTATCACCGCTCGTTCATATTTATTCATTATAATGAATCAAACAAAACAGAAAATAAGGTTATTTCATAATTACCTACGAATTGTTTCTCTAAAGGTTGTAATCATTGTTCTGTATAAAGTGTAACATGGCTGTGGCTAAGTAGCAAGTGCGAGGTACTTTGTCACTTTTCATCCAATGCTATCGTAAGGCAAGGTTCAATTTGGACGAATCGTACGTGACAGTTTGAACCGTCCCCCCATGTCATCCTGAGCGCAGCGAAGGGTCTGTCTCGAGAGGCAGAGAGATCCTTCGCTGCGCTCAGGATGACACGCATGATCTCCAAATGTCTAGATAGGTGTCGGATGGCTTTTTGGATAGACATGCTGATGATATAATTGGATCATCTGTCACAGTTGCCTTCACTGAAGGCCTTGATCCCTCTAGAAGAGGAGCGAGGAACATTCATGCGCACAGTCGACTTGACTGGAAAGAGAGCCCTGGTGACGGGCTCGAGCCGCGGATTGGGGCGCTCTTACGCTATGCACCTGGCCCACGCTGGAGCCGATGTGATCATTCACGATGTGGACGAGCGTGCAGCGGCGGAGTTTGGAGAAGCCCCTTCGGGACCAGCAGTGGCCGAGGAGATCCGTGCCCT
>VBHS01000142.1 GCA_005881295.1 Chloroflexota bacterium | reverse complement strand
TCGAAAGTCATCCAGGGAAGGGCTGGTGCTGGTAAAGAAACTTTCAGCTCGGTTGGTAAGTGTGGCATTGTTATGGAGTTGAATCCAGCTCATACTGGCCTGGTGGGAGTGTGGAAGTGGCTGGCGTTCATCTCGAATATAGGAGCGATCGAATATCGCACCATCATCGGAGAACCACAGATCAGAACTTGGGAGTTGAAAGTAGGCAGTGCCCCAATTCTGGGCAAGGGCTTGCGTCTCCCACTCAGTAAAGCCCACGGTCAATGCTCCAAAACCTATCCCAAAGCCCCAGGTATCGCCCATGGTGAGAATTTTCAGCGGCAAGATGACGCCTCCGAAGCCACTAGCAATACTGATCACTTGATCCACTTTGGAGGGCGATGAGAGGTAGTACGCTCGGCTAATAAGACCCCCGAGGCTATGCGTGAGAAGCACCACCTTTTGCACATGTGCAGCCTGCACTTCGGGGCGAGAGAGGACGGTGTCCACAAATGCTTCCAGGCGCGCCGCCTGATCAGGTAGATCAGCACGCCAATCGTAGGGGAAGAGGTAGAGGCCATTGGCTCCGCTGTTCAGCGGTCTGCCGAGACCGTTTGGAGGAGCACCGGTAAGAAAGTCAAGCAGCGGCTTATAGATGGGTTGGTTGAGAATGCCACCGGGTGCGAGATTGACTTGTTGCAGGACAGTACCGCTGCCTATCTGCGCAAAGACGGTGTTGTGCCCGTGATCATCATATTTGAGGACATCGAAGTAATGGTTGCCCCGGTTAGCGTTCACATCATCAGCTACTAAGTATCCAACGGCTTCTGGACCGATCCAGACACGTGGACCCGCGGGGTCGTAGGCCCACGGCTTGGTAATATCGAACGGTCCAGGTCTGTAATCAAACAGTTCATCGTTGTGTACTGCCACACCTAGCGGACAACTCTCACAGACCTCGGGGAAGGTGTGAGTATCACCTGGAAACTCATGCCTGAAACGTGTGCTCGTATCAAGCGAACTTCCACTCGTGCCAGGAATAAAAATGATGGGGATGTTGGTCAACATGTCCAAATACGCCTCCTTCATAGTTATTCTACAGCCTGGGAGTCTTATTTGCGAGAGGAACTTTGCTGCTCGAAAATGTCGGCAGTTAGATGGGAATGGTCAAATCGAAGCAGACAGCCTTCTAATCCCTTTTCAGCTCACCATATCCTCGGTGAACCAGATCATGCCGCTGGAATCCACGAAGATCCCAACGCCGATACGGTGGAGCGTGGTGCTGGTCAGGTGAATGAAGTGCCAGCCCGTTGGACCCTCGTTCATCATGCTTTCCTGGACACTATAGACACCAGCCCAGGCATTCGGATAGGGTCCGGCGAGGCCGATATTCTCGCCGCAGTCCGAAAAGCCGGCGAAGCCTTCGTTAGCGATGCGGGTGCATTGATTGAGCCCATCGGGGCAGGTATGGCTGAAGCCACAGTGGACCATATTCCAGCTGTGCAGTCGAGCACCTCCGGCCAGGATCGTATTCCAGGTAAATGCGTAGAGGCCACGGACGGCACGGTCGTGATTGATCAGCGCAAAAAGCTGCTGAGTCAATTGAGTCTCTTCTGTTGTCAGTGGTGGTGGTGGCCCGTAAGGAGCTGGTCCCGAGCCCGAACTTGAGATATTTTTGGGAGGCGAAGAGGGGGGAATTGATGGAGATTTCGTAGATGTTGGCGTTAGTGTTGGAGTCGTTACATGCGTGAGAATCGAAAGTTGTGGCGTCGGAGTGGGCCTTTGCTCCTGCACAATATGTACGCTGTCGCTTGTGAGAGGTTGTGATTGTGTATTCTGAGCGTTTTTTTGAGAGCCGCATCCAGCGAGTAAGACCATGATGAGTAGTCCTATAAGAAACTGGAATCTTTTAGCCACAAGAACGAAGATCCTCCTGACGTGTATTTTGACGAGTAATGGTAACTATGCGGTTCTTTTCCCATTACTGCCTTCGGCGGCGCATTTAAGGGGGAGATCAGTGCGGGGACACTATTGGTCAAAGTGAAGAGCCGCGTGCTCCGCCAAGGGACAGCCGTCCCCTGCCCCCCATTGCTTCTTTAGGAGTGTAGCATACCGGAGTGCCGGATATGCAAAAGGATGATATGAAGTGGTACTTTTGGGATAGGAAGAGAGGAAACTCAGTGGAAGGGAAAGGTTCTGCTGATTATCCTGGCTGTCTCACAGTATCAGAAGCGGCAGGTCATGACGACGGCACTCATATCGTCAGGTTTTGCTCGCACGGTGAGTTCGCGTTCTTCGTGGGAGCGACGAATAGAATGTTCGATAAGCAGGCGAGCGGCAGTGGTACGTGCCCCTGTCCGCAAAATGTGTTCAATCTCTTCGTCTATCAAATTGTCATGGATACCATCGGTACAGAGGAGGATGCGGTCACCAGGGTAGATCGCGACCTTGTTCGTGTGAATAGTTGGGGGCAATGGGCCACCCAGCGCCTGGGTAATACCACCTCGCAGCCGGAAATAGCTGTATTCCGTATCCGATAATTGTTCAGCGCGCATGGCTTGATCGATGCGGAACGCGTCTGCATCGTTGACTACCTGGTTTTCAACCAACTTCGCCAGCAATCCATCATCACTGGTCAGGCGTTTAAGTGGCTCGTTGGCTCGCAATAAGTAGATACGGCTATCACCGACATGAGCGAATACCATTGTATAGCCTTTTGAATTGGATGGGCGACAGAGTGCAGCAATGGCTACAGTAGTGGCGAGGTCGTTCGTCCCGGCTCGATGCGCTCCCTCTGAACGAACCAGCTCATCCGCTTCGATGATAAGTTGTTCGAGGATAGTACAAAGATTGACCTCGCTACAATCCTGGAGAAAACCCTGTACGCGGCGCCCTTTTTGTACGCGCTGCAGCAGGCGTTTCCAACCTTTCCGTGCAGCTTGAGCGGCTGTTTGCGAGGCGATCTCTCCGGCCGCGCTTCCTCCGACACCATCAAATACGGCAGCCAAACCGCTTTGCTCGTCGGTAATGAGGCTATCCTCGTTGCGATGGGGATGACGTTCACACGCTATCGTATGGCGTGCGAATGTAAAGGGTGTTAGCTCAGAGGGGTTAGCTCCAATAGTAATATGATTACGTCGACTGGTCCTATGTTGCGACATCTTCGTCGGGTGCTCCTTAGTAATGCCCACTCCCACACCTCATATTATTTGAGTGTTGTGATGCGAAAAAAAATTATGAGTTATATTTGTGCCAGTATATCAGATATGAAGGTGTAATGAAAAGGGATAAAGCAGGTGGGCGAAAAAAACTCATGAAATTGTGAGCGTGGCCTGCTATAAACATGCGCTGATCTTCAAGAAATTCTCAAAGAGGATGCGCGAATGTTCACGGTAGAGCGGGTAGCGATCTGCTTGCTCCTGCTTAATCATGTCGATTGTATCTGGAAGCAGTGCCTGGCTCAAATTTTGTATCAAGTCTTCCTGGCCAAACCAGATATCGAATATGTCTGGCGTTACCTCAATATGATATTGCAGCCCATAGGCTCGATGCCCAACGCGAAATGCCTGATTGGACGTGGTTTCGCTGGTGGCGAGTCTGACTGCTCCGCGGGGGAGATCAAAAATATCTTCATGCCAGTGTATGACCTGCTGGTAACCTGGTAGACCATGGAAGAGAGGATCACGCTTCCCTTCACCTGTCAACTGCACTTCGAAGAACCCTATCTCGGTTGTATGATGACGGGTGACAGGAGCCTGCAAGGCACTGGCGAGCAACTGACCACCCAGGCAGATGCCGAGATAAGGAATATCCAATTGAACGATAGAACGCAGGAGCTCTTTTTCCTGTAGCAGGTACGGATATTTCTCATGGGCATTGGCGTTCTGGGGGCCACCCAAGGAAATGACCGCACTGTACCCGGTGGGATCTGGCATAGGCGCTTCATCAACTTTGACTGTGTCGTAAGGGATGCCGAATTCTTCCATAATTTCGCCAAGGTAGCCTGGTGGGTCATCCCAATAGTTTTGTAGTGCAAGCACATTTCTCATTTGTTGCTATCCTTTTTACGATGCGCTGGTTCCGGTGCAGGTGATCGTTACGTTCCAACTTTGATTGGCTTCGAGCAGCAGGGGCCAGAGGAGGGTAAGACAGCTTCCCTGGTGGTTGCGCTCGAAGCCGGCCTCCGATCCGGTTACCGTTTCAATGGAAAATCGCCAGAGTGTCGCTGGCTCATCCAGGGAGAAGCCGATGTCCTGCTTTATCCAGCTATTGCCGATATGAAATTGCTGGACCTGTGGGACCTCACCCATACTATCGAACTGGCCGTTCTCGAGCTTGTGCCCCTCGACACGGTAATATGCCTGGTCGTTACCGCCTCCACCTAATAAATGAACATTCCACTCGCAGGCAAAGCGTGTCTGGAGACGTGTTTGTCCTTTGTTGTGGATAGTGTAGCGCACGATCAGATTCTCATCGCCTAATGGAATGAAAAGCGTTTTCTGCAGGTGGACCGGAAGAGGTCCGAGCGCTCCGGGACGTTTAACCTGTCCATCGCGTGCCAGGGTGATGGTGATACCACTGGAATCATGTTTTACCATAGTTTCATAGGGAAGTTGGACGAAATTTCCCTGCTCTTCGTAGCGCACCTGCGCGAAATGCTCTAAGGTGATGCCGGGAGCAAGGAAATGGTCAATCAGGCTATTACGACGGTATGGGTCGATGACGAGGTACTTATCGAGGTTTGCCTCTTTCGTACGAACGGTGGTATGGGGGGAGATCGGCTCATCACTTGCCAGTATGTATCCTTGCTGTGAGTGCAATTGATGCGTGATGTATGCTTCCTGCTGCCGGCGTTCCTGCTCAAATTGGCGCAAGGTTTCATGATAACTTTCCTCATGGCGCGTCATGACGGAAAGCAGGTTATGCATGCTCCTGCGCATATCCCACTCAAAAAGTGTGCCTCCGCGCTGTGGATCGATATAGAGGTTTTGCTGGTCGCTTTCAACGATCAGTTCATCCTGGCTATCACGATCAAAATCGGTGAACTCGTAGCGTTGCCAGTGTATGGCTCCAAAACGCGCGCGGTCGGCGGCATTTTCTGCTTTAATGAGGTGGTGGTAGATAGCAGAACGCACATGTCCCATATAGATACCGCCGAAGAGGCCATGCCAGTAGGTGTCGTTGGCCTGTGCCTTCCACAATTGAATAATGCCTGTCTCGGGCGTAGCACCAGCATCATACACGTTTTGATGGACACGCAACATTTTTTTATGCTGGTTGTTTATCTCAGGGTAACGCACCAGGAAGTTGCGCCAGAAGCCACCGCGCATGAATTGCAGAATGTCGTGGCGTTTCTCCTCTTCTAAGTGATGCAAGAGTTTGCCGAAGGCGTACGACTTACGTGGTGGCAGCGCCCACTCGGTCATTTCGATATAAGATGACGTGGGAATGTAGATACGGCCTAACGCGGGATAGTTGCGTGCATATTCTCCCAGGGGAATAGTGTGCAGCCAGGCAGCGTTTTGCTCAAGCGCGGTGAAAAACTCTTCGGTCCATCCTGGTTTGCTGTCTGAGCCCCAACAATAGGACCTGGTCCCGGGCCAGCTGCCAAACTTTTCACCATCATCGCCCATGACGGCGATGCGCCTTCCATCAGAGGTTGCCAGGGAATACAAATTTTCAATAGCCTCTCTGACCGGACGCCAGGGAATAGTGTAGCGAAGGGATTTGCTGGTTGCATACAGCTTGAGGGTGGTGCTCTGGTCCTCAGTGGCATAGTAGCCAAGGAGATCGTGGTCCTCTAAACCAACATTCTTAAAATGCACATCGTCGAGGATTGTCCAGTCTATCCCGGCTTCTCTCAGAAACTTTGGTAAATCAGGCTCCCAAACGCGTTCGGCAATCCACATGCCAGTTGCCCTTGTCCCAAAGACGCGCTGGATGCGTTCGGTAAGACGACGTATCTGTGCGACTTTGTCTGTATCTGGTATAGAGGGGAGGATAGGTTCATAGTAGCCGCCGCTCACTATCTCTACCTGTTGGCGCTTCACCAGTAGCGCGAGGCGTAGCAGGAATGCGGGCTGCGCTTCTTCCATCCAATCAAGGAGCGAGCCGGTATAGTGCAACGAGAGGCGTACTTCAGGGTGACGTTCCAGCGCCTCGATCATGGGTAAGTAGGCTTCCTCGTAGACCTGCTGGAAGACCCAGGGGAAGTTGCCGACCGGCTGGTGATTATGGAACAGTAAGCCAAGGTGGATGCTTTTGCTTTGCCTGGTTGTCATGTTTTTCACCTGAAAAAAGTATCGGGGTGGAGGGACTGTTTGAAGTCAGCACCCGGTTTGTCTCACTATATCTTATTCACCTGTGAGGGTCAAGCCGAATTTTCTCATGAGGCAACATTTCAGCCAAAGTAAGATTTTTCGTGACTCAATTCGGAATACGAATTCTTGACAAGTTAATAAGAAGTAATATATTCTTTGGGAAGAAGGTGACAAGACAAATTGGCGTGCGGCGTAGGTTTTTGTAGTTTCACACCTTGTATTAAAGTAGGAATAGTATTATCGATTGAACAATAGCCATTTAGACCCATTCCTTGAGGCTTCTACATTCGTAGAACTTCTTCACCGCAGAGCGCACCAACATCCTGAAAGGGAAGCGTATACTTTCCTGATCGATGGAGAAGTAGAAGGCGACCGTTTGACCTATGGTGACCTGGATCGCCGGTCCCGTGCTATTGGTGCGTGGCTCCAGCAACATGTAGAGTTTGGATCGCGGGCTCTGCTTGTCTATCCTTCCGACCTTGAGTTTATCACAGCCTTTTTCGGCTGTCTGTACGGTGGAGTTATCGCGGTTCCGACCTATCCTCCACAAACTCGGACAAGACGCAGCCTGGAAAAGGTACAGGCCATCATTCGTGATGTTCAGCCTGCAGTCATTCTCACCACCTCATCGCTCTTATCTCTGGTTGAGAGTGTTTTTGTACAGGCCCAGGAATTGCAGGCAGTGCCCCTGGTCACCACCGACACCATCAACCCTATCCTGGCAGAGCGATGGCACGACCTGGCGGTTGACAGCGATACGCTCGCTTTTCTCCAGTACACCTCAGGCTCTACAGGCATGCCGAAGGGAGTGATGGTCACGCATGGCAACCTCCTGCACAATGCGGCACTCATCTCTCAACATTTTGAACTAAGTCCTGAGATTCGAGGTGTGAGCTGGCTGCCACTCTACCACGATATGGGGCTGATAGGTATGGCCCTCCAGACTATTTATGCCAGTATAAAGATTACCATCATGTCACCGGCAGCATTTCTGCAACGCCCTATCCGCTGGTTACAGGCAATCTCTCGCACGAGAGCTACGGCGAGCGCCGCACCAAACTTTGCCTATGACCTCTGCGTGCGTAAGATCACTCCTGAGCAGAAGGCGGAACTTGATCTAAGCTGTTGGACTACCGCCTTTAATGGCGCCGAGTCCATCCGCCAGGAAACCATGGAGCGTTTTGCAGAAGCGTTTGCCCCCTGTGGTTTCCGCCTGGAGGCATTTACTCCCTGCTATGGGCTTGCCGAGGCAACGCTGTTTGTCAGCGGCGCGCGCAAAGCAGCGTTGCCGACCGTGCGCACGTTGCAGACAACAGCGCTGGCCCAGAACCAGGTCGTCGTGACCGGATCGAACAGTACTACTGAGCCCGAAAAGTCGCAAACGTTTGTGGGCAGTGGCCATGCACCTG
>VBHS01000141.1 GCA_005881295.1 Chloroflexota bacterium | reverse complement strand
GCTCATGCCTCCTCGTGACGATTTGCCTGGATTATGGTTTTCTGATAGTGGCAGCTCTATGGAAGACCTTACGCAGATAGCGCACGGTATCGAACTGTTACAGACCCCTTTCCATATGGTTATCCAGAGTCTGACTGCCCTTGGAGCCGTGATTGTTGCAGGGGCGGGCAACGATTCAAACACCCCCGATATGCCATACCGGCCGGAGGCACGCTACCCTGCAGGTTTCCCAGAGGTCATCTCGGTTGGCGCTGTAGATAAGTATGATGACATGACTTCATATAGCGATTATCCAGCATTACCTCCCCATCATAACGGGATTGTGACCTATGGCGCGGGGCTTGCGACGCCTGTACCTCCTACGAGAAAGAATACAAATGTACCCGCATCTCCGCTCTATGGACCCGAGGATTCTGACACCATGACCACTGCCACGAACGTTGATCCATTGCGAGGAATCTATACCTCCCCAGTCTATCCAGCGCTCTCGGCTGCTGATCCTCGTCAATTCTACGACGCTCCCACCACGACTGCCTGGGCCTACTGGTCGGGAACGTCATTCGCCACACCTATTATTAGCGCTCTAGCAGCTCGTGTTCTGGAGAGTATGAAGTCGAGCAACATGAACATGCCATCTCGCTACCTGGCCGCTGAAGTGCAATGGGCTATCACCACTGCTCAGGGACAACATGCGATGCTAGGTAAATCCCTTCCCATACAGCCAGAATTCGGCGTGAGCCTACTCAAGGCAGTGCAAAAACAGGAAACGCCATAATCAGTACGACACTCCCACAGAGACAGGCGTCGGCAAGCATTTCCGTGAGCACTATTTATAGCGAATACTATGAATAGTGCTTTTTGTATCTTCTCTTGGTGATATCTACAGACGGTACATCGATTGTACGCACCTCCAGCAGGCTTTTGAGATGCTCTTACACACGAGCTGCCACTTCGCTATGAATTCGCAAGAGTTCTGGAGTCGTCGCCGCATTAGTTTGCGCTGCATAACCAGCGAGAGCGTGCACGAACCATTGTTCTTCCAGCTCGCGTAATCTGCTGAAGGCTGCTAAATTGCTGTCCTGCCGAAGGAAAAGGATCAAGCCAGCTCTGTATTTCGAGCCTTTCACCGAAACGAGGACTGTCTATATATTCAATATCGTAGTGGAGGACATCGAAATGAGCCGTATCGGGCGTTATTCCGCCTTTGGCATACGCTTCCCAGCTCGCATTGTCTAACATCTCAACGGCAGAGGCATTATTCAAATGCCTCATCGGATCTATATCAGAGAAACGCACGACCGCGGTAGTAGTTTCTGGTATGCTCTCAGGAAAAGGCGGGAGGAGAGCTTCTGGTTGTTGCGGTAGAGGCCCATCCGGTAGCCAGATCTGAGCCGTTCCTTCCGGAAGGCGCATGGGTCGTCCACGTGAATCAACGTATACCCAGAGTGTCCATGCGGAAATGATAGGGTCGTCATTTTGTTCACCTGCAATGCGAGCTTCATATCCTCGTTGAGCCGTAATGCGTGTAAAACCTATGCCATAGGTCTTCAATTCGAGCCTGGTATGCACCTGGACAGGGGCCATAAAGGTGATAGCGGTTCTCTTGACCACCCAGTAGCCATTTCCTGAAAGCTGAGCATCCTCGGCATCCCGTGCCGCAATATCCTGCATATACCGTACAAACGCTGGGGGAGTAAGCACTCCATCACAATTACACTCATCATAGCGGACGGAATGCGTATAACAAAATTGGCGTTGCATGTGCGCTCCTTTTCTTTTGCTCCCTTGTATTGTAGCAGTTTTTTGCCGAGAGGGAGATGTGATGGAAGCAAGCCAGGCAGGCCATACAGGATGCTAGCAGAACGAGTCAGCGTGCCGGCAATAACTATAGCAGGCTCTTCGCCATGAGCACCCTGGCTCAGTTACAATACGACGCTCGTACGCCTACAGAAATTTGTTGTCACTGTAGGTGTACGAGCGTCGTATAACCATGTGATTTGTGGCCAATGTTTCAAACACTCGAACATTCTTGATGAAGAGCCGCTATCCCTTCCCATCCGATACCCTGATCTTTCTCCATTCAGACTTAGTTGAGGAAGTCCTTCAACTGGTCACTACTCTTCACTCGGAGTTTCTGCAAAGCTTGCACTTCGATCTGACGTATCCTCTCACGACTCACGTGTAATATCTCGCCAACTTCTTTCAGAGAAAGACTTGTACCGCCAAGCAGGCCGTAGCGCAATTGAAGGACATATCGTTCACGCTCACTTAAATCTTGTAATGCATCGGCGACATGCTCTTGGAGTTGATGTTGTGCTGTTATCTCCATCGGAGACTCTAGCATCTGATCCTCAACCATGTCACCAAGTTCGCCGTCGTTATCTTCACCTACCGGGGTTTCCAGGCTGATAGGTTGCTGGCTGGCTTTGAGGAGCTCGCGTATCTTTTCCACACTACTACCCATCTGCTGTGCAATCTCCCTGACGGTTGGTTCTCGACCCAGTTCCTGATGTAAGCGAGCACTTACCCTCGATACACGATTGACCGTCTCGAACGCGTGGACCGGGAGACGAATGGTGCGTGCCTGGTTTGCAATTGCCCGTGAAACAAACTGTCGAATCCACCAGGTTGCATAGGTACTGAACTTGTACCCCATCGTTGGATCGAACTTCTCGACAGCGATCATCAGCCCCTTATTGCCTTCTTGAATGAGATCGAGCAATGCCAGACCCCTGTTCTGATACTTCTTCGCAATGCTTACAACCAGGCGTAAGTTGGCTTCAATCAGACGACGTTGTGCATCTTTTGCCTGTTCCATTACTTTATCATTGGGAAGCGTGTCGTATTGAATGGCGTGTTGCTGCTCAAGCTTGCCTTGTTGAACCATGAGCCCCAGGCGTATCTCTTCCTTCACAGTCAACCGTGGCACGCGACCCATTTCACGGAGATAGAGGCTCAACGCATTTCCCAGTTCGCCGCCATCGTCAGTTTCTGTAAGATCAGTATCATCGACATCCAGGTCGTCTTCTGTTGAGTCCAGGGCGTCTATTTCTTCTTGATCCTCAAGCTCATCCTCTGTGAAGTTATTCAATAGATTATCCGCTGCTATGCTGGCATCATCGAGAGTTTGAGCAGCAGAATGAGAGTATGCTAGATCTAACATATCGGTGAGCGATGCTTCTTCTTGTGTTTTTAGTTGTTCAATCATTGTAAGAGACATAGATGACCTCCTCTCTTTTAAAACTTAGAGACCCATAACATAGAGGGAATGAATTCCATGGGGCAAAAGAAGAAATTACTCTTATCGTACAATAAATAGAACATTATTGAATAGGTGTTCTATTCCCAAAAGCGCAAGGAAAATTGTGCGCCATCCCCTTAATCGTTCGAGTCTTGCAGGGACGCCTGACTGCGTCCCTGCCGTTATACCTCTATTACGACAGGGAGGACCAAAGGTTGGCTGTGGAATTTTTTGAAGATATAGCGTTCGGCGACGTCACCGACTACTCTCCTGATGTATACCCGGTTTGTGACATTGCCTTTTTGATTGGAAAGCGCTTTTGCTATTTCTTTCTGTAAGTATTTCGTCAGTTCTTCTCTTGATTCAGACAACGAAGTACCCCGCATGATTACTTCGGGTTTACTCGCTAATTGACCGTTAGAAGCTTTGATTTCTACCAGCAGGATCAATACTCCCTCCTGAGCTAACCGTTCACGGTCACGGATAACGTAGCTTTCCAGTTCTTCCCCCGATACTTCATCGACGTATACATTTTTAACCTCGATTTTCTTTCCCATTTTGGCTTGTTGGGCGTTCAATAATACTTCTTGCCCATTTTCAATCAGAAAAATCTGATTTCTTTTGTAGTTCATTTTTTCGCCAAGGTTACGGTATGCAATCATATGTCGATACGTTCCGCTGATAGGCAGGAGGAATTTGGGTTGGGTCAAGGAAATTAAAAGCATATGATCGCCGGAAGATCCATGGCCGGAGACATGGTATGAACCACTGCCACTATCCGAATTGATTACTGTTGCGCCCTTTTTTGCTATCGCATCTACCAACGAACTTACCGCAAGTTCGTTGCCCGGTATCGGATCGGCGGAGAAGATAACCATATCACTGGGTTGAAGTTTTATTGCATTGTATTCTCCCCCCGCTATGCGGGTCATGGCAGAGTTTTCCTGGCCCTGGCTTCCCGCAACCAAAAGCATGACTTGATTGCTCTTGTAGCGAGGTATTGCTTCTATTTGGATTTCAGTTCCCCGTTTAATATGCAGATATCCGAGTTTTTGTGCAATTTGTTTGACTTTGATGATGGATCTGCCGACAAAACAGACTTTGCGGTTGAGCTTTTCAGCTGCCTCGATCGCCTGGTTCAAACGGGAAACATTAGAAGAATTGGTAGTAACAAATACCTTTCCTTGAGATTCGCGCATAGTTTTCTCAAAATTCTGCGTGAGCATCTCTTCTGAAGGAGTAAATCCGGGCCTTTCAGCGCCAAGGCAATCAGAAAAAAGTACCGTAATGCCTTTTTGCGCTGCCTGTGTTATTTTGCGAAATTCCGTCCTTTTCTGGTCAGCAGGAGTCAAATCGAATTTGTAGTCCGCTCCATGGTAGTAGTTGCCTACCGGTGTCTCAATGAAAAAGTGTGCCGCATCCGGTATAGAGTGCGTGACATGGATAAAGGTAATGTTGAAATCACCGATTTGAATGTTGCCATTCGTAAATGTAACCGTCTTGACAACAGGCTGAGTATTGAATTCGGTTAACTTTTCATTGGCAAGAGCGGCTGTTAGCGGCGACCCGTAAATAGGAAAAGATGGCAATTGCGGTAAGATATACGGCAAGCCGCCGATATGATCTTCGTGTCCGTGGGTCAACAGCATACCGACGATTTTCTTTTTGGCTTTGCCTTCCGGCATACTGTTCTGAAGGAGATAGGTTATATCAGGCAGGAGTAAGTCTACTCCCAACATAGTTTCATCGGGGAACCCTAAGCCACAATCGACAATAAGTATCTGATCTTTGTACTCATATAAATACATATTGCGTGTGACATCTTCTTCTCCTCCAAGAGACAAGAATTTGACCGTTTCCGCCTGCATTTTTTCAGTTTTTTGCGTTTGTTCTTTTGCCATGTGTTGCCCCACTAGATTGGATACGCTTGCGTGCGTATGTACACCTCGTCGAGAAATCGCCTGAAGCGGTGCCTGATATCAGTATAATTCCCATACTCAGATAAGTCCACCTGTGCTGGCTATTTAGGCCTTTAGACTATTCTTCACGCTTCGCCGCGCTCCCATTCCGCGATACCCATTCGACTCTGGGTTTGACCCTGCGGCGAAAGCGGGATAACGCCGAGTTCGCGACTGAGCCGCCGGGCGGCCAGGCCTACGATTGCGGTGAATGTGGGGTACGCCAGTTCCAAATCCGCCAATTGCTCGATTCGCATGTCCGCCGCCATGCAGGTTGCGACAAGCTGGAGGATCTCCACCGCTTGCTCGCCCATGATATGCGCACCCAGGACACGATGTGTCTCTGTAGACACGATGAGTTTGCAGAAACCCTCTCGGTGACCATCAATGAGCGCGCGATCCAGCGCGGTATACGGAACTACTGCCACGACACAGTCATGCCTGGCGCGCGCCTGCTCTTCGGTCAGGCCAACGCTGCCATATTCCGGGTCGGTAAAGCCGCCATGTGGGACGATTTTGTGCTGCGAGGAACGCGCCACGCCCAGGAGGGCATTTTCCCCTGCCAGCGCGCCCTCGCCGCTCGCGCTCTGCACCAGCATCATGCGCCCGGTAATGTCCCCTGCCGCAAAGATATGGGGAGTTGTCGTCCGCAGGAAGTCATCGACCACAATGTACCCGCGCTCGCTCTGCACGCTCGCGGCGGCCAGATTCAGCGCTTCCACGTTCCCAGGCCAGCCTACGGTCATTACAACTGCCTCAGTTGTGAGCTGGCGAACCTCGCCTTCGTACAGATAGGTCAAGCGCAGAGATCCATTCTGCTGCTCGATCCGCTCTATACCGCCGATGTTCGTGGTGACTGCGATGCCGCGCCGCCGGAATGCCTCGGAGATGCCGTGTGACACTGCTTCGTCCTCACCTGCCAGCAGTCGGGGTGCGACTTCCAGGACGTGCACATATGCGCCAAACGCTGAGAAGCACGAGGATAACTGGCAACCCGTCGCAGCGCCACCCACCACCACTACCTGACGCGGCAGTCGCTGCAAGGACCAGACATCGCTGTGTGTTAGCGCGTGCTCGCTGCCCGGGAAGGAAAGCCGGCGCGCATGGCCGCCCACACAGAGGATGAATTTCTCTCCTTGCAATATGGTGCGATCACCCAGGGCAACACTGTGTTCGTCAATGAAGCGAGCGTCGCCGACATTCGCAAATACTGTCACACCCTCCTGCTCCAGGTGACTCTGCAAATGCTTTTTCTCGTGAACCCGCGAGACGATATTCCGCGTTCGTGACAGTAACGCTGCGAAGTCTACCATCGGCTTCTCGCCCACCAGTCCAAAATCAACGAACTGCTCCGCGTCACGCACAAGTCGTGCCGCCCTGGCAAGCGCGCGAGTCGGCACACAGCCATCGTTTGTGCAGGTTCCCCCCATCTTTCCGCGCTCGACCAGCGCGACCATTGCGCCCAGCTCCCGCGCCCGCAAGGCCGCCGTCACACCGGCTGGTCCGCCACCTATGACAATCACGTCAAACATCTTATCCCTTCCTTATTGTGGTTGATCGAAACCGACCAGATCAAGTTCTTTCGTCCTTATCGAAACTAACGAAATAGTGCTAGCCAGGTCTTCAAACAAATCATCACCAGATGCCAGGCACTATGATATAATAGCACTGGTCTATTATAAAGGCATCCAGAGCAACATATCACAAATGGAAGGAGAGCGAGAGGGCCATGGCGATAGAGCATCAGCGAACCATGACGGTTGAAGAATACTTTCAACTCGAGGAAAATGATCCTGATACACGCTACGAGTACATCGATGGCCATGTATATGCCATGGCAGGCGGAACCGCCAATCATGATACCATCAAATCAAATATTCAAAGGATTCTTTGGAATCTTCTCCGTGGGAGCAAATGCCGCGTCTATAGTTCCGACATGAAAGTATACATTTCTGAAACCCGCTACTTCCATCCCGATGTGATAGTCACCTGTGATCCACGCGATCGAGGAACAATTCAAGCGATCCAATCTCCACGCCTTGTTGTTGAAGTACTTTCTCCAACTACAGAACTCACAGACAGAACGTGGAAACTCAAAAATTATCGCGCGCATCCTACTATCGAAGAATATGTCCTTGCAGATTCGCAATCTTTCAAAATAGAAATCTATCACAAAGAGAATAACAAATGGATTTACGAAGCTTTTGAAGATACTGACGAAATCACGCTAAACAGCTTAGGTGTACACTTCCTTCTCGCAGACGTCTATACAG
>VBHS01000140.1 GCA_005881295.1 Chloroflexota bacterium | reverse complement strand
CCTGGGCTTTGAGCTGGCCTGGGATTGATCCACACATGTGGGAGTGGCCTCATACAGTTTTTTTACTATTTCCTTACACTTTTTTGAAGTTTGTCTGCTACCCTCAGTAGCAGAGTCCCTGAAGCCCTATCCTGAACTTTATGTTTATTGTAAGGACAATCAAGCAATGAAAAAAGCCATTGTTTCACTCGTCATTCTAGGCGCATTCGTTATCTACAGCATTATCCATGCTCACTCCGGTCTCGTTGCCGTCGCACCGACTCCTCCGGGGGGATCGCGCTCCTCATCAAGTGCGGCTACTTCCCCGACCGAGACACCAGGTGCGACAGTGACACCCAGCGCAACCCAAACGCCAGGTTCCGCCTATAGGAACGGGTCATATACGGGAAGTGTTGCCGATGCGCAATGGGGCGTTGTGCAGGTCAAAGCGATCATTACGAATGGGAAAATCACGGACGTGCAATTTTTGCAGTATCCCAATGATCGCAACCGCTCAATAGAAATCAACAGCATGGCGGATCCGCAGCTCACAAGTGAAGCAATCCAGGCACAAAGTGCCAATGTTGATATAGTGACAGGTGCTACCGATTCCAGTGATGCCTTCATACAATCCCTCACGGATGCACTTTCGCAAGCGCGAGCATAACCATGAAACACCTCCAGTTGCTTATGGGCATGCCCATTACCGTCGAGGTGGTCGATCCCGGGGTGACCGAAGCTGATATCGAAAAAGTCTTTGCCTATTTTCGCGCTGTTGATGACACCTTTAGCACGTACAAGGAACACAGCGAGATTGCGAAAATTAATCGGGGCGAGCTTGGAGAAGAAGCGTATAGCGATGACATGAAAACGATCCTGGCAGTAAGCGAACAAACCAGGCAAGAAACGCGGGGGTATTTCGACATCCGGCATAACGGTATCCTCGACCCTTCTGGGATCGTCAAAGGCTGGGCCATCCTGCAGGCCGCACATCTGTTGAAAGAAGCTGGATTGACCAACTTCTACATCGATGCCGGCGGTGATATCCAGGTAGCGGGCAATAAAGATGGTGAACCCTGGCGCATCGGTATCCGCAACCCGTTCAACCGCAAAGAAATTGTGAAAGTGCTGGTGGTCACGGATAAGGGTGTTGCCACGTCCGGGACCGCCATTCGCGGGCAGCATATCTACGACCCGCATAACCCTGATACTTCGCTCCAGGATGTCGTGAGCCTGACCGTTATTGGTCCCAATGTGTACGAAGCGGATCGCTTTGCCACAGCCGCCTTCGCCATGGGCAAAAGGGGAATCTTTTTCATCCAACAGCTGCCGGGCTTTGAAGGCTATATGATCGATGCTTCCGCGCGGGCAACGTTTACCAGTGGTTTCGAAAGGTACGTCCTTCAACATGATAACACGCATTGATGATCTCCTGGACCGCGTCACCATGTATCGCCTGGTGCTCTATGTGCTTATCGGGTTCATCGCTATGGCGACGGTTCTGTCGTTTTTAACTCTGCTTCCTTTTTCGCCGCTCTCGCTGCTGCTCTCAACCCTGTTTCTTGTCATGATATGCTGGGCAGCCAATTCGCTGCTCGCATACATCTTTGCCGTACCGACCAATGTGGAATCAACCTATATCACCGCCCTCATCCTGACGCTGATCATCAACCCCGCTCAATCACCAAATGACTTTCTGTTTCTTGGCTGGGCAGCGATACTGGCGACATCGTCTAAATATATTCTCTCGCTCAACAATAAGCATCTCTTTAACCCTGCCGCAATAGCAGTCGTCATAACCTCATTCGCGCTTGGTGAATCCGCTAGCTGGTGGGTGGGGACTGCGAGTATGCTGCCGGTCGTGCTCCTTGGTGGAATGCTGCTTGTGCGCAAATTACGTCAGGGAGAGATGATCGCGCTCTTTGTTATGACTTCGCTTGTGACTGTTGGTGTGGTCAGCCTCCTGCAAAGGCTTTCTCTAACGAAAGAGCTGCAGCAATTGTTGGGAGCGTCACCACTCTTTTTCCTTGCGACTATTATGCTGACCGAACCGCTTACCACACCGCCCACGCAAAAACTAAAGCGCATCTATGCAGTAATGACCGGCATTTTGTTCATTCCCCAAATGCATCTTGGACCTATCTACTCTACCCCCGAACTGGCGCTGGTCATCGGCAACCTCTACTCCTACATGGTCAGCCCTAAGCAGAAAGTTGTGCTCAAGCTGAAAAGAAAGGGTAGGATCTCATCTGACATGATGAATTTCGTTTTCAAGCCATCGCACAGACTGGCATTCGAACCTGGGCAGTATATGGAGTTGACACTTGCGCACGCGAAACCGGATAGCAGGGGCAATCGCCGCTTTTTTACCATTGCTTCATCGCCAACAGAGGACGATCTCCACCTGGGAGTACGCTTTTACGCAAACAGTAGCAGTTTCAAGAAAGCCTTGTATCGCATAGATGGCCGTTCAAAAATGATTGCGGGACAGATTGCCGGAGATTTTACGCTTCCCAAAGACCCCAAACAAAAACTGGTCTTCATGGCTGGAGGTATCGGTATTACACCCTTCAGGAGCATGTTGAAATATCTCCTCGACATGCATGAGCACCGCGATATTGTCCTTCTCTATCTGAATCGGACCGCGGATGAAATTGCCTATAAAGACATTCTAAGCGAAGCGCAAACGAAACTTGGTATCAAGGTGTTCTGTACGCTCACCAATACGAAGGCTATTCCGCGCAATTGGCCTGGTTTCGTAGGCAGAATAGATGAACGCGTCATTCGTGCAGCGGTTCCGGACTATAAAGAGCGAACCTTTTATGTATCCGGCTCCCTGGACATGGTGAGAGCGTATGAGCACATCCTGAAAAATATGCGCGTAAGACATGACCAGATAAAAAAGGACTTTTTCCCGGGGCTCGTGTAGCTCCACGGAGGGAAGGAGTCTTTCTTGGAGAGTCAGTGTAACCTCCTTTCTTTATTTTAAGCCCCTGCATCTAAGAAGATCATATCGGTCTCTACAGAGTTGACAGGCCAATTCATCCATGCTACTCTATGCGTCGAACTCTCTTTTCGTTCACGAGTGGGCCAGCCTGGACACATTCATTTACGGCCAAACTTATTCATTCGTTCGGAAGCTAGTTGTGTAGCTTTTCACTCAGTCAATTACAAAGGAAAAGCTCACAGAGCATATCATCCCCCTCTACAGGACCGAACACATCGGGACGAAGCACGCTTCTGTCGCCCAAAACCATCTGCAAGAAAGGATTTTCATGGTCAACGCGACCCTCCCAAATCGTCGTCTGCTCTTGATGACGTTGGGCCTGACCTATATCGCTATAGGCATGCTGGGCACGCTGCCGTCAGCCTCGCTGGTCCGGCTGGCAAGCAATACCCATGTCTCGCTTGAAGTGGCTGGCGGCATGTTCACCATCGCGGCCATTGGCGGTATGCTCGGCGTAGTCCTGAGCGGATTCCTCATCAGATATATCAAACCAAAATATCTGCTCATGCTGGGCCTGTTCTTTGTGGGTTCCGGTTCCACGACGATCGCTCTGACCAGCTCATTTCCCGTGTTACTGCTCGGCCAGATGGTGATAGGTCTGGCGTTCGGCTTCGTTGACATCAGTTTGAATACCATTGCAACCCTGGCTTTCCAGGAGACGCTAAGCTCAGACCTGAACACTATTCACGGGCTGTTCGGCCTGGGGGCGCTGCTGGGACCCTTGATCCTTGCCTTGGGTCTGCTGTTCTTCAACAGTCTGCCGCTGGCCTACTTCGCGGGCGCCAGCGTTGCCGCCATCACCATCCTGCTGGTCCTTTTGCAGCAGCCACCCGAACCGGCACGTCACGCAAAGAACGCGCAGCAAAAGCGAGCAGCGAACAGAGAACTGCTGAAAGTGCTCAGACAGGGGTTACTCTGGTTGATGGTCTTGCAGATCAGCATGTACTCAGCCGCGGAGATGGGTTTTCGCAACTGGATCGTCACAGCGGTCAGCCAGAGCGCCACTGTTAGCCTGGCTCTCGCGGCCCCTGTAGCTACTGCTTTCTTTATCGGACTAACTGCTGGCCGGTTCTTTGGAGCGCAGTTACTCAGGCGAGGCTGGATCAGCGAGACGCATTTGCTGTATACAGCGCTCCTGGGGGGGACTTTTTGGAGTGTCATTGTGGCCATTTTTCCCGGTCAATTGCTCATCTCCTACGCTGCAAGCGCGCTGGTGGGCTGTTTTTACGGGCCGCTCTACCCCGGCATTATGGCAATCGCCTCGCGCCGTTTTGTGCACGCTATTGGCCCGGTCAGCAGTATGATGATCATCAGCACAGATGTGGCCTCGATGATTGTTCCGTCAGCAATGGGTCTTCTCATTCCAGCCCTGGGCATCAACTGGGTTATGGCCATTCCCGCCCTCTGCTGCGCGCTCATTTTCCTTCCGATGGCGCTGGCCAATCGCGCGCAACCTGAGGCGCAAACCGATCACTACGATGGGTGACACCTTATGGAAACCATAGACGAGAGCTCAGCACCCGATAGTTCATGTTACCTACAGCTTTGTCTTGCCCTTGAATCCAGCCTTTCGGTGCCGAGGCTGGACGAACATACGTGACGTCCCCATACGTTTGCCAGTTCATTTGCCAGCCTGCGGGGGTCAGCTCTCCGACGACAGTCGTACCACCCCAGAAGTCCACTTGCGTTCTTCCCTCATCCACTTTCCGTTGCATTTCTCTCACCGCGGAAGCGTTATATGCGTTCCTGCCCAGCGTACCAATCGTTGCGAGGTTCAACCCTGGCCCCCCAGGGGCAGGAGTAGTCCAGTAGACCCTTGCAAGGGCATGGAGATTATCTAATGCTTGAGGCAGCCCTGGTCCCTCAACATCCATGCCCATGGGATTCGCCACACCACCGCCGACCCCTATTGAGTTAGCGTGGTAGACGATTATATCGTTTGTCCCAACTACCCGATCGACATAGAGACGGCATCCAGACATGCCTGCGGTGATAAAACAGGTTACCCCTGCCGCTGCTGGCCCCGGACCCGGTAGGCGGACGGAATGTACTTCACCTTGACCATAGGGAAGATAAACGCTATCCCCAGCACCGTTTAAAGCCAGGGTGACGGACGTGGCCCCATTCAAGCCCACTCCAAGTACCGTTGTAACCCTTGCGGCATTCCAATCGTATGCGAGGGCAGGGAATGCGTTATGCATAATTGGTGGATTTGTATTCCCCATTTGATATGGAGTATTTGCAAGTGTCGCAATGGCAATGGCCATAATGTTTTCTCCTTGTGTGATTTGTCTTAGCGTACAGCATTTCTTATTTGGTGTAGCATTCCCCACAAGCATAAGTATACGCAAGAAATGCAGAGTTTTCAAGAAGCCGCACAAAAAATTTCTGATGATCTAGATTGAGACAAAAGGATCAGCTAGCGAACACCAACGAACAAAAACACCAGCATTTGAGCGTGATCTCACCCTGGGATCTCCCATAAAGCCGGGTTTTGCCAGAGGTGGGTGGAGTCCCACACTCCGCCCATACCGGGCGGAGAAACGCTGATGTGTAGTTGCGCGAGATTGGCTCCAGCATCTTCAAGGCGCTTGATCATACTCTTCAGCGCGAGTTTGGGGGTATTGTTCGTGCGGCTGAGATGGGAGAGCCAGAGCCAGCGCACACTATCGGTACGCCAGGTTTTTAAGACGGCATCCGCCGCCTGGTCGTTAGAAAGGTGCCCCGTGGCGCTGAGAATACGCTGCTTCAGGGCATAGGGATAGGGGCCGCGTATCAGCCGCTCGCGATCATGATTGGACTCTAAAATTAGCAGATCGGCGTGCTGCATGGCTTCAAGCATGGCAGGCGTTACCTCACCGCTATCGATAACAACGCAGATACGACAACCACCAGCGATGAGGAGATAGCCAGCCGGGGCAACGGCATCATGTGAAACAGGGAATGATACGACCTCGATATCACCGATCATGCGGCGAGAACCAATCTCCATCGGCATCATAGGTAATTGGGACCTGTCACCCTCAGGAAGGATCACCCCATTTTCTGATAGTTTTTCTGACAGGGGAGCGGTTTGCCTGACGCCTGGCGCGAACGTTTCTTTATGCTCAAATAAAACACGGTTCGCGGATAGCGGCCCGGTCTCAGTTACACCCACGAGAGTCCCTACCTCTACTGGCTCCACCAGGCAGCTAGTAAAGGCAAAACTTTGTTGGATGGCATCAAGTGTAGCTGGAGTCGTAATGGCCGCGATACCATAACGTTTCATCAATACAGGCAGACCAATGATGTGGTCAATGTGCTCGTGAGTAACCAGGACTCCTTGCAGCTGCTTCAGGTGGATACCTGCTTGCCGGAGGCGATCGATAAGTATACGACTCGATAAGCCCGCGTCTACCAGTAGCTTCGTGCGTCCTCGCGGCCCTGCTTCCACCAGCAAGGCGTTACCGCTACTGCCACTACCCAATGAGGTCACTCGCATAAATGAATTGGATCCCGTTATCTAGCCATTACAGACCAAGCAATTGCTGTGCATTGCGACCTAACACATTCTCTACTGCGTCGGCATCCAGGCCAGACTGTGATACATAGTCCATGATGCGCCGTTGACGCAGCAGACCGAAGTCGCTGGCGAAAAGAATACGTTCTACGCCAACCAGCTCTGCTACCACAGGCACAATAGTATTGCGGTAGAGATAGGCAGTCGCGGCTGTATCATACCACACATTAGCCGTGATCTGCTGGATCTCAGGCATCAAGCAGTAAAAAGGTAATCCGCCTCCCCAGTGAGCAGCTACAAACGGCACATCGGGAAATTCTGTCAGGAAAGTCACGACGTCTTGTAGCGTAACATCTCCTTTGCCCGGATAGATATGACCGATAGGTTCGCTACAATGTGAAAGTACGATTAATTGATGCTCCCGAACAACCTCCATTACAGGCATAAGCAGTTCGATATCGCTCAGTTTATAACCCTGACCGTGGGGCATCAGTTCACCAAGGCCAATCATCCCAGCTCGCGCACAGCGATCAAGCTCGCGTACAGCCTGGGCACCGGCTGTCGGTTGCAACACCGCCATGCCATAGATTCGCTTTGGATAACGGCGCATCACATCAATAACATAATTATTCGTCTCTTCTATCAAACCGGTATCTGTCCAGCCAAACGAAAAAGTGACGGAGACCTCCACGCCCGATTCATCCATCTCAGCGATCAAATCTTCCGCCGTCGCAATACGCGTGCCCGGATTGCTATACAGTTTATCGAACCAGGGATCGCGTGCGCAATAGCGCTCACGATGCCGTTGTATATCCGGTGGAAAGATATGTGTATGAAAATCGATAAGCATCGGCAGTAGCTCTTTATAAAAGCCTTTTCAACTAGAGGAAGTAGGAAGCAACATGCCGTTATCCTTCTACTCCAATGATAGGTGATACAGTCAATAGCAATTAACGCCAAAAAGCACAAAGGACGCAAACAAGTTGCGTCCTCAATGAACCAAACCGAAAGGATCTCC
>VBHS01000139.1 GCA_005881295.1 Chloroflexota bacterium | reverse complement strand
GCAAGCTTCCCTCTTTGAGATCATTGTAATAATCTGTTTCGCGATAGTACAACCTCTTGTCCTTAAACCAACGTTTAAAAAAGGGCAGCGCGTTGATAAACTCTACTTCGGGTGTGCTTCCCATGCCAGTACCCAGGTTGTAACACTTCCAACTGATGTTGTGGTCGTCCAGCAGGTCTATAATGGTGGGCCAGGTCAGGATGCCACGTGGTATTCTGTGATTCCTGGTGAAGCCTCCGGTAGTGCCAGTCCACAGTGCAATACGGTTCGGTAGGGTGGGACCGAGTTGATAACAGAAGTAGTTGCCACAGAGGGTGAAGGAATCTGCCAGAGCATAGTAGTAAGGGATGTCGGAGCCGTTGTAATAGCCGAGAGAACTTTTGCCATCGGCAGTAAAAAACCCATCCATTTTCCCGTTGTTCCATTCACGATGAATGGTCTGCCAGTCATGGTGAATGTCACTGGTGTCATGCAATCGAAAGTGATAGGGGGTGACCGTGCCTCCCTTACCATCTGGCTGCGTGTAGCCGGCTGGGACGCCGAATTTTCCAGCTTTGGGGTAGTAGCCGAAATAGTTATCGAAGGTGCGGTTTTCCTGGCAGGCAAACACAATGTGTTTGATTGAATCTATACTGCCGGGGCCTGACGCGGTTGGCCCCTGTACCGGGTTTGTTGAAGGGGGCGTGTTGCATGCATTTAATGCCAGGCTGACGCCTGCAAGTGCGCCAAGTTGACGTAGGGCGCTGCGTCGAGATAGAGGGGTTTCGAAATATTCTTGAAGGTTGATTGTATCTGCCATTTTTTGAATCCTTTTAGGATATTTTATCGAGTGTTATTCGCATGTTCACGCTATGCTGAGCCGTTGGGATTGGAGTGAATTGCAAAGGTTAACAATTCAATAGTATCACAAAGGGGCGGGAAATAGAGGTATAGGGGGAGATGTATGCTATCGATGTTGGTAACTGCCATAGTGTGTTGGGTATGAGGAGCTGCGTGCGCTGCGCTCAGGATGACAAAGTCCTCAAGGGCGACCGCAAGGGATCGCCCCTACTATACACGGGCTTGCCAAGCTGATTCGTGGTATAGTAGGGGCGATCCCTTGCGGTCGCCTTGGCTCCTTAAGTTCGCGCTTATGGGGGCAAGCTCCCGCCCTAACATTTTTTGTGGGGGGATATGCCACGCGCTCCAGCAGGGGCGATGGTGTGGCATATCCCCCGGCTAATATTTAAAGTTCTTCATTGTGTACCTACCTACTTTCGTTGCCTATCAATTTCTGAAAGGACTGTTCGGTATGATAGTATTATACACTATGACGTTATACATTAACATGTTCACCCGAACGGAGGGGACGGAACTGAGTACCATCATTTATAAACACGAGTTGCTGATCCTGAATGTGTACAATGATGTCGGGTTTACCGTCGCCGTTGACATCACGGATTTCGCCAGTAACGGGAGTGAGGTCCTGGCCGTCACCAAATAAGACGGGGCCTGGATAAATTCGAGCGTGCGCTGTGTCACCCCCAGGTAGTTCGATTATGTCTATGTGGCGGTTGAGGTTGATAAAGATAAAATGGGTTGGGGTGGCCGCGCTGTCGTTGTGGCCAACCACTGCATCGAGCTGGAAGGTACGAGGGCGACCGTACTGCGCGTCGTCCTGATGGATGCGCCACCACGAGGTAAGAGAACTCAGGGCGACGGCAAGGAGCGCCATGACGACCATCCCTAAGAGAATAGCTACAAGGGGGAAACGGCGGTGCACCAGGCGCTCCTCTGTTGGGGGCCTGGCGATCGCTCTTGAGGATGCTCCATTGGCGGTTGTGAGCGCATGGGAGCGACGGCGCGAGATGGCGCCCCTCTGTAGCAGAGGATCGTCGAGGGTGTCATGTTCAATTGGCTGCCGATATTTGCGTGCACTACTAGGGTTAGGTGTTGAATACAGGTGATCATCGTCACCGACGTCATATTCTTCGGCGTATTTAGGCTGTTTTCTTGCCTGCGTCGATCCCATGGCTATACCTCCGTTCCAGGTTACGTAGAACAGGTTTTCATTAATCTTACTAGAAACTTTGTTCTAAGTCAAGGGTTTTTGATTAAAATTAGAACAAAGGTACTATTTTGGAGGATTTTGGCTTGATTGTGGCCCCTACTTTAATGCGTGGCTTGAACATGGTACAATACGGCCATTACCACATTGGATAAGCCGGGGTATGATGCATTATATTGTGCCTGAAGCGGATATATAAGTTTCACATGTTAGATATCATTATGACGCTGGCCGAAGCTTTTCGTGCGCAGCATAAACAACTCTATATGGTAGGTGGAACGGTGCGGGATGTGTTGCTGCATCGGGAGCAATCGAACGACGCGGACCTGGCTACTGATGCGCAACCGGATGAGATCAAACGCCTGGTGGCGCCGACGCGTCCAAGCGCGATAGTCCTGGTGGGGGAGCGTTTTGGCACTGTGCGCCTGCATTATGGGAGTGATATTATCGAGATTACGACGTTTCGCACTGAACGCTATAACCCGGAGTCACGTAAGCCGGAAGTTTGCTTCGGTACGCGTTTAGAAGATGACCTGCTCAGGCGCGACTTTACTATCAATGCACTGGCGCGTGATCCTCTCAATGCGCATATCATCGATCTCTTTGGGGGACGACAAGACCTGGAGACGCATATTTTACGGGCGGTTGGCAACGAGCCAGATAAACGTTTTGATGAAGATCCGCTGCGTTTGCTGAGAGCGGTGCGTTTTGCGGCACAGCTTGACTTTACTATTGAGCCACAGACGAGACGTTCGATTTTACGCCAGGCGCCAAAACTGCAGAAGATCAGCCGCGAACGTATTCGCGATGAGATGAATAAGCTGCTCCTCTCTCCGCACCCGGCAAAGGGGCTAGACCTGCTGGCGGAGCTGGGCCTGATGGAGTGGATTGTGCCAGAGGTACTGGAGCTACGCGGTGTGAGCCAGCAGTTGACACGGGCAGTTTCTTCCAAGGATGTCTATGCACACGTGCTGCGCGTGGTGGAACGTTCCTCTCCGCGATTAACGACGCGGTGGAGCGCACTGCTGCACGATATCGCCAAGCCGCGCACGAAGAGTATCGAAGACAACAAAATACATTTTTTTGGGCACGAGGATGTGGGGGCTTACATGGCGAGGGACATTCTCAAGCGCCTGCATTTTGATCGTGAATTTATTGAAAATGTCTCGAAGATAGTGCGTTTACACATGCGCGCAAACGCTTATACCAGCGAGTGGACTGATGGTGCGGTACGGCGTCTCATGCTGGATAGCGGCGAGATTTTGCCCGATTTACTTGATCTTTCCCGCGCGGATATTACGAGTTATCGAGCAGATAAAGTCTCGCGAGCTGCAGCTCGCGTGACAGAACTTGCAGAGCGCTGCCAGCGACTCAAAGAAGAGGCGGAGCGCGTGCCATTGAAGAGCCCGCTTGATGGGAATGAATTGATGGCACTTTTTAACCGTAGCCCCGGTCCCTGGCTGCGCCCAATTAAAGATCATCTCCTTGGCCTGGTTATTGACGGTGTACTTTCGCCCGATGATAAAGAGGAAGCTGCACGGATCGCGCGGGCATTCCTGGAAAAGACAGAGCAATGATGCAAAGTTGAATCCAGTGAATGGCCGGCTCGATTTGCTCTCCAATAGCTAACGATATTCCCGCAGAAAAGGAGGCAAGCATGACGAAGGTGAACAAACAAGGGTCGCACAGACCAGAGACGAAGAGGAAGGCTGGCTCTCCTAAGCCGGTTGAAGCCCAAAAAACGACTACGGGAGCGGCTGGTAATGATATGATGGTCACTCCTAAAGATAGTACACCAGCAAATAAGGGCAAGCAGGGTGTGAAAAGCAGCCAGGCACGCGTTGGGGGTACGGCTGTTCCCGGGGCGAGATCCACGCAGCCCAAGGAGATAACCGCGACGAATCCCCAGCAACAGCAGGCCGAGAGCTACAACCGCGATATGCGTCGCAGGATGCAGCATCTCGGTACGGGACCGGGACAGGGTTCTACTGCGCAAGATCAGAGGCAGAAGCGATTGGAGAAAAGGAAGAGGCGCGTTGAGGAACGCAGGCAAGTGGTGAAGAAGGTGGCGGCGACAGGACCACGCAATATAGTTTTGGGGCGGAGGAACACGTATTTTTTGATTGCTGTGGTCGTCGTTATTATACTGGTGATTGTTGCGGCGTATTTGATCAATCATCATTAATGAAAACATGCGTCCTTGACTTCATGAAGCGTCACAGCCCATATCCTTTTTCGGGTCATGTTTGAAAGGCTATTTTGGTAGAGATACAGAGTATCACCGGGTAGGAGAGCACCCGGTGATTTTTTGTGTCTTTATTTAAGGCCTTGTTCGTCGGCGATTGTGGTGAGCTGGTTGCGTACTTCCCATAGTTCGGGGTAGAAGACGTCTTTGAGGGTGCGTTCGAGCAATTCCATGGGGGTGCCGCCTGTGCCGATGGAGCCGGGGCCGATCATGCGCTGGGCCAGCTTGAAATGCTGGGAGCGGAAGATTTGAAAGACTTCGTCATAGTCGATGAGACCTTCGGCGAAGGCCATGAGCAGCGGGTAGCGGTCGGCGTGGATGTAGATGTCGGGCAGAGAGACGTGCTCGTGTTCAAGCAGCCTGGAAAAGTCGCCCCAGAGCAGGGGAGAGAGGGTCATCAAGGCGTGGAAACCGGGTGAGTCGGTGCCGGCTCCGTCGGCAAGGACCTTGCGGAACTCGTGAAAATCCCAGGGGGACATGGTTTCCAGCATGCGTAGATTTTCGAGCAGGACAAACTGGGTGCGGATGACGCGCTGGAGGAGACGTATGGCAGGTGGCAGGTTGAATTGTTGCAGCAGGGTGCGGATGCTGTGTAACTCAAAGGTTGTCTCTTTCCACCACAGTTCAAAGACCTGGTGTACTACCTGAAATTGTAGCTCGTCATGATGTACCAGTTCGTTTTCTGGTTTCTGTAAAGAGAGTAGTTCCTCAGTGCGCAGGTAGCGTTCGTAGACGGTCTGTCCTGGCGCGTGCTTCGAGGGATGTGGGTGAATTTTATTTACCATGGTTTTTTTCTTCCTTCCCTGGAGGGTGCTTGAAACGCCTTCGTTTCCTTTGTTTTTTCTGTTATGAATAGTAGCATGGAATTGGTTAAGCTGCTACTGTTTTGGGGAGGAGGGCTCCAGTTCTCCTGCGATGTTTTCTTGAGCCATCGCATACCTGCTTTCTTACATCAAACGCCTGTGGTGAGAGCGACTGCCTGCTGGACACGCGCCGCGATCGGGTCGGGTACCAGCAAGCAAACTGATCCACTGCGGCCCTGAAGATGAGCAGGGGAATCTACAAGTTCACCAGCTTTGCGCTCTGCTCCCACAATTGTCGCTGGAGCGACTCATCATAGGAGATTGCAGCTGACCGCTTGGGAAGGCTCTTCACAAAGTATTTGCCTGTGACGCCTTCCACCTCGGGTGAGGAGGCCAGGTAGATCGATGTTTTCGCCCCCTTTTCGGGGCTTGTGCCAAAGCTCCCGATCAACTTGATCAGTAGGCGAACGGGGAGGCTTGCACCTGTCTGTCCGATATTCGTTGCCACGAAGCCAGGGTCGAGACAGTTGGCAGTCACGCCCGTTCCCTGCAGTCTGCGCGCAAGTTCGTAGGTGAACAGTACAATGGCGAGCTTGGATTGAGGATAGGCACGCATGGACCTGTTGTGTTTCTCTCCTTGCAAATCATCCATCTGAATGTAGCCTGATTTATGTGAAGCAGAACTGACATTGACAATCCGTGCTGGCGCGCTGGCTTTGAGCACATCGAGCAGCAAATTTGTCAGCAGGAAAGGCGCCAGATAGTTCACGGCGAATGTCATCTCCAATCCATCCACGGTTTCTCGCCGCCCGGTGAAGGCCGCTCCCGCATTGTTGATGAGCACATGCAGGTGCGTATAGCGCTGCTTAAAATGCTCGACAAGTTGTCGTATGGACTGTTGCGATGACAGGTCTGCTTGCAGGAGATCAACAGCGTTATTCCTGCTTTTCGTGGTGATCTCGCTCCTGGCTTCCTCGCCTCTGGCACGGTCCCGGCAGACCATGACGACGGTTGCACCCATCTGTGCCAGCGCCAGGGCGGTTGCCTTCCCGATCCCTGAATTGGCGCCGGTCACCATGCAGATCTTCCCTTGCATACTGCTCTTCACTGTTGGCATGATACGATCCTTTCATAACCCAGACGGCCCGCGCCAATAAGGTCATTGACGCGGGCCTTGCATTGCGGGCTTAGCC
>VBHS01000441.1 GCA_005881295.1 Chloroflexota bacterium | reverse complement strand
AAGAAGCAAAACAGCTATGCCGAAACATTAACGCGCGTTCCAGAGTCTTCAGTACCATCACCTGGCAGCGAACAAGAGGAGTCGAAGACAAATAAGTGAGGTAAACTTCGTTGGTCGACCAAGTCACCATCAATTATCAGCATTTCTTTCAAAAATTGCTGGAAGCTGCTCCCTGGCCAGTAATTATTGTTGATCGTAATTTGTCTATCCGCTTCTATAATCAACTTGCCGTTCATTTGCTAGAAGCCACAGAGTCATTACTGGGCGTTAAACTGGATCAGCTTATACAGGATCAGGCCATTTTGCAACTTGTGCAAGAGAGCATACTAAGCGATCAACCCCGCAAAGGTGAGCTTGTCAAGACTAATTCTTCTACCGCCTGGAAAGTCTCGGTAACTCCGCTTGAACATGCTCCTCAAAAGGTGGAGAACCAGGTTCAGCGTGAATCGATAGAACAGCTAGCACAAGCTTGCTCTTATTTTGCCATTGCTATCGAGGATTTGTCCGAATTACGCCGGCTTGAACGTGTCCGTCGTGACTTTATCACCAACATATCACATGAATTACGTACTCCATTGGCCTCTGTACGTCTACTTGCCGAGACCCTGGAAGACGCCATTGATACCGACCGCGACAAGGCACAAATATTTCTCGAAAAGATTGAAACCGAGGTACAGCATCTCAGCGCCCTTGTCTCAGAGTTACTTGAACTTTCGCGTATCGAGTCCGGCTTGCTTCCCATGGTGATCGAGCCTGTGGAGGCAGGACAACTGGTGCGCGAGATCATGGCACGCATGCTGCCACAGGCTCAACGCCATCGACTGACACTACGTACCGAAATACAGGACGAGCATATTCTGGTAGCCGCTGACAGCAAACAGATTGCCCGCGTGCTCGTCAATCTTGTTCACAACGCTATTAAATTTACTCCTTCTGGCGGAACAGTGACAATAGGGACCGTATTAGAGCGAGGAGGGCAAACACAACGCTTTTTTGTGCGTGATACCGGCGTTGGTATTCGTCCAGAAGAACTTCCTCGTATCTTTGAACGCTTCTATAAAGCAGATCGCGCTCGCTCGAAAACTGACTTTATTGGGCCGGGCGGTGGTGGTAGTGGCCTGGGCCTGGCGATTGCCCGGCACGTGGTAGAGGCCCATGGAGGCCGCATCATAGCAGAAAGTATACCTGGGCAGGGCAGTACTTTCAGGTTTACTCTGCCCGTAATCGTTCCGAGCAATTCATAAAGGAATTCCATCATGAAGTCAGAATTAGAGCAGCGTTTGTATAATAGCAGCAAGGAACACCTTATTCAACTTTTACACGAGCTGGCTATCCGCCATCCTATTTTATATGCAGAGATGGAAAGTATTCTGGAGAACTGAGCTTATTGAAGAGGCAATTGCGCACATAGGACACAACGACTACCAGGGCGCGCTTGACCTCTTCGCTCTTTTGTTTGAGGAGCGGTTACGCGAACACAGTCCAGCGCTCACAACTATCTTTGATGAGATGATTGATGCTGCTACACCTTCTTTAGAAGCTTTGCTGGGTGAGGCCAGTAGTAGCACACTTTTTAATGTGGATACTGTGACACTTTCACCGCTCCTCACTCCTGATGTCCGTCACGGCTGGTTAGAACGTCTCTTTGCGCTATGGCTCAAACGCCTCGATACCCACAGGGTTGAGGAAGATTTGCCAGAGATCATGCTAGATGTGGCATGGAGCGAGGATATGCCGCTGCTGCGCAACCTTGCACAGAACGAACTGCAAAAACAGCCACGCAGTGAACACAGCAACATTGTTGACTTCACCAGCCAGTACCGCACCAAAGCGCTGGAGAAGTTCTTAAAGGAATTACCGCGAACCTGATTTGTTTTAACATTTTCGACAACAATGCGTAACACATGTATGACAACAATTCATAAATTTAAGCATTTCTTTATGCCTAATATGTTGCACTTCGTAAATCTCTATGGTACTATTGAGTACAGGTTACCAATCCCTATTTGGTCAGAGCTGCTACAGGTTTTGCTTCGTTCCTGTTGGTTTACCATAGCAAAAATGAGCGTAACTCTCGATATTTGTGGGCAGAGAGTACCCACTTCGTACAAATGTATGCAGAGCGGGTACGGGGATAAGTAGTAGTGTGGCAGAGAGAAAGAGGAAAGCAGTATGAGTAAACTGGTCATGATCATTGACGATTCACTCACCGTTCGTAAGATCATTGAAACCAGCCTGAGACGCGAGGGGTTCGATTGCGTAAGTTATGCAGACGGTATTGAGGCTTTACGTGCACTCACCGAACAACGCTTAAAACGTATACCCGATCTGGTGATACTTGATATTGGTCTTTACTGTACTACACACACATTTAGGGGTCCCGACATATTCTTGAAACAGCGTCAGACTGAAGTACCCTATACAAAGTAGATGAATGAGCACCCGACGATTATTTCTACATCCCATTGGCGAGCAACAGAAAGCGCTAGTTCGCCGATTGTCGGTGCTCAGGGAGGGAGTCTGACTACGCAGCCAGGACAGAACCTCGCACAGTTAAGTGACGAGGAATTTTGGGACTATGCGCGCAAGCTAGCCCATCAGGTGCCTGCTGCTGCACAGCCTGAAGAATGTGTAACCTGTAAGTTAAGTAGAGGAGATTGCCTGATTCCTCTAACAGCGCTCTACGAGGTCGTGCGTCCCCCTCACCAGCTTGCCCTTTTGCCTGCTATCCCGGAATGGATGCCTGGCATTGTTGCCTGGCGTGGCGAGACAATGGCTGTAATTGACCTCGATGCGTATCTTTCTGGTTATCCTGCTGATCTTCTGGATGAAGGTATACTGCTCGTTGCAAACTATGTCGGTCTACCAGTTGGTCTACTTGTACCCACTATTGGACAAACAACGCCTTTGCAGAGCGGAGGGGTATATCAGCTTCCCTCGTGGTACTTATCCTCGCGGGCAGCGTTCGTGAAAGGTCTGCAAGGTGAGGCACCCGTGTTGGATCTACCGTTACTGCTTGCCCATGCGGTACAACAGATAGAAACTGCGGCCTCTTATGGATGATACTTTCAATCAAAACGACCTATCTGCCGAAGATCTGGCAGTATTGCGTGCCTTCGATGCTCTGGATATGGAGGATTGGGGAGCAGAGCGCCCCGATACATCGACACTCCAGCCCACACAGCCTCTTGCTGATCAGGATACAACCATTGCAACTACTCAACCTGAGCTGGCCTATCTGCTTTCCCCGGAGGATATGCTTACCCTCTTTACCACTGAAGCTGATGAAGATTTGACCACGCTGCGACGAACATTGCAACAACTAGAACCGGATGACCAATTAAATATTGTACGTTTGCAGACGTTACAGCGGACAGCGCATAAGATGAAGGGGACAGCTGGAGCGGTCGGTTGCACCGCTATGTCAAGCATTGCCCATCACATAGAAGAGTTGACCAGATTGATAATAAGCGGTAAGGTTGTTCCTTTTATAGGCTTGAATGCGCTTGTACAAACGGTACACGCACTGGAAGTGACGCTAAATAGCTTTGTCACTCATGGTCAGGAAAGCACTACTCCTCTGGCTGAGCTTGAAGCAGAGTACAAAGCTCTTAACATAGAC
>VBHS01000138.1 GCA_005881295.1 Chloroflexota bacterium | reverse complement strand
GAAATACCGTGTGAAGTTCCCCGGGGATGATCTACCGTTTCCTGTTCCAGGATGGTCACGTGCTCCACACCCTGGGTAAGTAGGGAGTAGGCCGTTGAAAGACCGACGATACCGGCTCCTACAATCACAACTCGTGGTTGACGCACAGTGGTACCTTCTTCCTTTTTCTCTTTACGGGTCTGACACAAAGTTGACGCAGAAACCCCACCTCTGCTACCAGAAGAAACAGCTATTCTCGAGTATAGCAGAAGACTCAGTAGAAGTCAATTATAAGTGGTGCTTTGGCAATAAATAACATACTCATTATAAATGTGTCTTATGAATTATATTTTGTTATAACACTGCAAGTTCATTGTGCCTTAAATTGGACGAAAAATAAGTATGGAAAGGGTAACAAATGGAATGTTGGGAATGATACAAGTGTATACATTGCAATCAGGAAGGCTTGACCTTTTTGTTATGAAATATTTTCCAATTTGAAGTATGATGTAGCAGTGAGTTGGTGGGGAAGAATGGGTGAGTAGTAGTTCATTTGAAAGTTGATTATGCAAGAGAAGATACATCACGAGGCTGTGGGAGAGGAGGGGAGACTGTATATCCCGCCCACCGGCCTGCTGCGTGGGGAACCGGCGTTGCCGTCATCTAAGTATTACACTTTGCGCTACCTGTTGGCTGCGACGCTGGCGAAAGGTGAGAGTAGCGTTGCTTTTCCCGCCAACAGTGACGATAGCGAGGCGTTGTTTCGTTCGTGCAGGGCATTGGGAGCGGAACTGACATGGGACGATACAAGGCAGGAAGTTTTAAGGGTCAAAGGTGCCGGACGTCCCTACAGTGCAGAGCCGATCACAATCAATGTGGGGAACGCGGGAGCGGTATTGCGACTGGTATTGGGCATAAGCGCGCTGCTGCCGGAAGTGACCTTTGTCACTGATCACCCACAATCCCTGGGCAGGCGACCAAATCGCGAACTATTAGAGGCGTTGACGGCGCTCGGAGCCGACTGCGCCGCGACGGGCGAAGAAGGCTACCTCCCCATCACCATACGTGGTGGTAAACTGCACGGGGGACATGTTACGATTTCCGGGGCGCGCAGCTCGCAATATCTCAGCGCATTGCTATTCCTGGCGCCACTGATCGGTGAACCGCTTGAAATTACTGTGGTAGATGATCTGAAATCACAAGCGCTCATACATATTAGCCTTCATGTATTACGCGAGGCAGGCATTGTTGTCGAACATGATGCGGCGCTGCGTCATTTCTCCATAGCAGCGGGCCAGCACTATCAGACTAGCGAGTATAGTGTGCCAGGAGACTATCCCTCTGCCGCGGCGCTCTTGTCGGCGTGCGCGGTAACTACTGATCCGGCCAGCCAGATCACACTCACGCGACTGCGCCCGGACGAGGAGATCGGTGTGGAACTTATGGGAGCGCTGCGAGCAATGGGCGCTGACGTTGTTGTCGAGGGTGAAATGGTGAGACTGCGAGGAGGGAGACGGCTGCGAGGCATCGAGATGAATGGCGATGGCGCGATAGATTGCATCCCGGTGCTGGTAGCGGCGGCATGTTTTGCTGAAGGGGAGAGTGTTTTCTATAATATCGAGGGTCTGCACTACAAAGAATCTGACCGCATCAATGACCTCTGTATGGAACTACGACGGGCCGGTTGTATCGTCATGCCGCGCGATGATGCTATTATCGTGCGTGGGCAGCCGCAGGGAGTTGAGGGTGGAGTGGTTGTCGATGGTCATTCAGATCACCGGCTGCTGATGGCGCTGGCAATCGTTGGATTACGCAGTAACCGGGGCCTGACACTTGTGGGTACCGGGCATATCGCAAAGAGCTATCCGCACTTTTTTGAGGATTTGCAGCAGCTGGGGGTGGAGGTGCGCTAGCGGAGTTTGCCAGGAATTGCTAATTTCAGTACCCTCAAGCGGGTCGTGAAAGGACATGGCTCCTGCTGCCCCTAGAGGGCAAGTAGACACACCAAACCCGAAAAGGTCAAGTGCAAATGCACTAAAGAAAAAATGGAAAAATGTGGGTGAGGGTGATACAATAGCGTTTGGCTGCGGAAGAATTGCCGTTGCGTATGCGTGGCACAACGGCTAGATGAGTTTTGGCTCATTTGAAAGGAAATCAAGGTGTACAGGTTCAAAGGCTTTGATAGCGAACAGTGCGGAGATAATATGTCCGCGTTAGAAGCTGTCGTCAATGCCTGGATGGAATCGGACCACCCACGCATTCGTCATGTATGCCAGAGTATGCGCGGTGAGCATATACTCCTTAGCTTTGTCTACGAGGAGGCACGTGAACTTGAGCAGCGTGTCTCTGCTCAAGCCCAGACGACGAGTGCGATGCCCAGGTTCTTTGACGATGATTACCCCGAGGAACAGCCTACCAATCCACGTTTGCCAGCATCACAACCACCGATGCCCATGCATTAACCCATTTGTGAGCCGCAGGAACAATTAGCACATCAATAATCGAATGTAAGGAACATAATGTCTACTCCATACCTGGTTTATTGTACCCCTGAAGGGGATATACACGAAGAGCCGCGATTACAGGCACTGACCTTTGGTAATCAACCATTAGCCGCTACTGAACTCATATCGGTGCCGGATGGCGTCACCTTATCGATGATGCCTGATCGCCTGGCAGTCGGGCAGAAACGGAACGGTGGACGGCAGGTCATCCCGGCGGCGCGTGGTTGGGCAGCAGCAGCGCTCTTGCCTATCGGTTATACACGCACACAACTGCCTGCCTACGAGAAAGTGCCGGGTACGGAGCCATTACCCTTTTTCGGCTATAGTGCGGTGGCGGGCATGAATGGCCGCCTCTATGTCGCGGCTATGAAGACAGATGACCCGCGCAAATGGCATCCACGCGCTTTTAACAGGCGAGCACTGACCCATTTAGTCAATGAGAAACAGGCCGCTTACCCGCGTAACCGGATTATAGCGCAGCACGCGCACTGCGCGCTCGATTACTCCTGTCCCACAGCCAGCAATCTCTTTTTTGGCCGTTGGGAGATGGCAATTGCGGTCTCCCCCGGCTGCAATGCACGCTGTATAGGCTGTATCTCGAAACAGGAAGAGGAGGACCTGATCTCACCGCAGGATCGCCTTGGCTTCATACGATTTCTGGACACCCGGAGACCTACACTGCTTATTATCGCCCTCTAGGCTATAGCTTTGGGGATGTCAAAGAGTCGCTCAAGCGGGCGCGTGATGCCGGCGTTTATAGCTCCATCAACCTGCTGTGTTTTCCTGGCATGATCGACCGCGAGCGAGAGGTAGAGGCCCTGCTCTCCTTTTTGAAGGAGACGGGTCTGCGGCTGATCCAATTGCGCAACCTCAACATTGATCCGGAGGTGTTATTGCCGCGCATGCCTGCCTTTGATTCGATGGGTGAGGCGCTGGGGATGCGCACGATGATCGAGATTGTTCAAAGGGAGGCTCCGGAGGTGGAGATTGGCAATTTTACACGCCCGGTAAAGCGTGTGCTACCGCAAGCTGTAGGTAAAGTACTTCGAGCTTAGAAACCGGCGGCAAGCTCTTCGAGGGTCACGGAGGCTGTGCCGACTTTGCCCACGACGACGCCGGCAGCGTAGTTCGCCAGCTTCGCGGCTGATGCTATATCCATGCCTGCTGCCAGGAGGAGAGCGAGTACAGCAACCACAGTGTCACCTGCCCCGGTGACGTCGTAAATGACGCGTGACAGGGCGGGGATATGGAGGGGAGTATCGTGGTGGGTAAACAGGGACATTCCCTGTGGGCCACGTGTGATCAATAGCGCGCTGCCGCCGGTTTCATCCTGGAGGCGGTCGGCTACCTGCTCAAGGGTCATGTTGCCCTCTTCGTTATGCACGGCGATGTTCGCTTCCGTCATGTTGGGCGTTACCACGGTAGCGCCGCGATAGCGGGAGTAGCGATGGCCTTTAGGATCGACAATGACAGGGATGTTGGCCTCTTTACAGAGGTTGATCAGGGAGCTGAGCAAGGTATCGGTCAGGACACCTTTGGCGTAGTCTGAAAGCACGCAGGCGTTAAGGGTGTCGAGCTGTTCCTGGACGCAATCGAGTATGTTACGCTCGGCCTCTGCCGGGATCAGGTGCCGCTCTTCACGATCTGTGCGCAGCATTTGCTGGCTATGGGCGAGGATACGGGTTTTGGTGGTAGTGGGTCGATCCGGGCAGGGGTACAAATGCATTGAGATGCGAGGAAGTTCGGATAGGATTTCAAACAATTTTGCTGCCTGGGTATCGGCTCCGACGACGCCGGCGAGGCATACATTACTGCCAAGGGCAGCGAGATTCGCGGCTACGTTCCCGGCGCCACCAAGGGCATAGGTCTGGGAACGTATCTCGACCACTGGGACGGGTGCTTCAGGGGAGATACCACGCACATTTCCCCATAAATATTCATCCAGCATGACATCGCCGACAACCATAATGTTGCATGTTGGTATGATTTCCATGAGCTGCTCGACACGCATTAAAAAAACCTCCGTAATAATTTTTACATATCATTAAGAACCCTGCTAGCTTGTCAGGCTTTCCTCGATTAGTTCGCAGAGGACGTGGATTACTGCCATGTGGCCCTGCTGGATATATGTTGTATTGGCGCTTGGAATGGGGAGATGGTGACTGACCATCGTGCCCAACGGGCTGGCACCTTCACCAGTCAGTCCGACTGTGCGCATTTGCAAGGCATTGGCTACTTCCACGGCGGCCAGCACGTTTTTGGAGCGGCCGCTGGTGGAGAGGGCTACGAGGATATCTCCTGAACGGCCAAGGGCCTGTACCTGGCGGGCAAAAATCTGTTCAAAGCCGTAGTCGTTGCCGAGGCTGGTGAGCGCGGAAGCGTCGACGGTCAATGCGATGGCCGACCAGCCCGGGCGTTCGCGGCGGAAGCGCCCTACCAGTTCGGCTGCGAAGTGCTGGGCGTCGGCAGCGCTGCCACCGTTGCCGCATATCAGTATCTTGCCGCCCGCGCGCAAGGCGTTGGTCAGGAGTTCCGCAACGACGACAATAGCGGGGGCGAGTTGAAGGGCTGTCCGGCGGATGACGTCACTGCCTTCGATGAGTTCGGCGATTACTTTCTGTTCGGCGGTACTGCGCCGGTTGTTTGATGTGAGTTTCATGAATGTAGCTCGCTTTTTGTTTTTGTTAAGAGTCTGCGCGCGGCAGTGGCAATGGGATCGACGCCGAGAAGCGCGAGACAGTCGCGGGTGGCACACCCTTCAGGTGTGCCGAGATCGTGACCCCGGTAGAAGCAGGGCATACAGGGGAGATTCAGGCGGACTATGAGCGCCTGCTGCCCGGCTTTTTCATCTGCGAAGGGGCCCCATGCCTGGGCGTTCGTCAGGCCGAAGATGGCCACGGTGGGAGTGCCAGCGGCGACGGCCAGGTGGACGAGCGCGGAGTCGTTGCCGATGAAGAGATCGACCTGTTCGAGGAGGGCCGCGGTGACTTTGATGCTGCCTCTGCCCGCCATGCTGCGTACAGGCATCTCGGAGTGCATCATGTCTATGATGTGCTGGTGGAGTTCGGCCTCTTCGGGGCCTCCTAACAGGAGCAACTGTCCTCCCACGCTGGAATAGAGGGTATCTGCCAGCTGCGCGAAACGCTCTGGCGCCCAGCGCCGGGCTGTACTGTAGCCACCACTGCCAGGATGCATAGCGATGATGGGATGCCTTATGTTTTGAGGCGTTTCATGTTCGTAGAGCAGTTGCCATGCTTGTCGATGGTCTGCCTCGCTCAGGGGTACCACCAGTCGTTTATCTTTTGTTTTTGCGCCAACGGCCCCTGCCACTGCAAGGTAGTATTCTGCTTCATGCATGGCCCCAAATCCATTGTCCTTGACACGCACATTGAGGAACCAGCCATGCCCGTTGTCCAGGCCCACGCGCCATTGCGCGCCCGTGGCACGCAACAGCAACTGGTGTTTCAAGCGCCCGAAGGGGAGCGTTAGATGATGGAGCAGGAGTACGGCGTCGTAATGACCATCGCGCAGGTCGCGCCAGAGTGGTTTGAGTCGAAGAAGGTTGTGCGGACGAGTCAAGAACTGCTGTGGATAATCGAAGAGGTATTTGTCGAGCACGATGATGCGATCGATGACCTGCCAACCATTGAGGATGCCTGCGGAGTCTGGGGTAACCAGGAGGTCGATGTGGGCGTGGGGATACGTTTCGCGCAGGGCACGCAGGGCTGGCGTGGCGAGGAGGAGGTCGCCAATACCTGCCATTTTGATGACCAGAATGTGTACGTTTTCTGGAAGGGTTACAGGTTGAGTTTTTTTCATATATTTACATTACTCTTTAATTTTGTCTGGGCGATCTCGAATACTTGAGTTGGTAAGATATTTTTCATGCATTGTGTCGTGAAATAACGGCAGTCTGCTGTTGTGTCCTTTGCGTTGTAGCAAGGACTGCACCAGATGCCACTGCGGAGCACGGTTGCATCGGGGCTGACGGGGCCGCCGAGAGAAGGGTTGGTGGGGCCATAAATGCCGATAATGGGCGTGCCACACGCTACTCCCATGTGCAGCGGGCCGCTATCGCCGCTGATTAAGAGGTCGGCGCGTTGAAGAAGCGCGGCAAGCTGGGTCAGGCTGGTCTTGCCTGCCAGGTTGATGGCCTGTTCACGCATGCGGCGGGTCACCTGCTCGATCTGCGGCATGTCGACCGGAGCGCCAGTCAGGACGACCTGCGCACCTCCCTGGCGAATCAGGTGATCTATCAGCGTGGCCCAGTGGGGAATGGGCCAGCGTTTGGACTGCCCGTTGTTTGAGTTGATGTGGCAGGCTATCAGTGGCTTATGCGGTTGCAGGCCATGCTGGAGCAGCAATTGCTCGGTCTCCTGGCGCGTCTTTTCATCGACGTAGAGGCGCGGGATGCGATCTTCAGGAGTGAGCGTTGCGCCGGCCGCCTGCGCAAGCGCCAGGCAGTAATCGACTTCGTGTTTGTTGTCCAGGGGTGCCCAGTGGCGCCAGCGACCAGGGATACCTCCGGGCAGGCTGTCGGTCATGAAGCCCGGATAGCCCTCGCGTCCGTAGCCGACGCGCCTGGGGGCGCCACTTAAGACGGCCAGGACAGCGGCCCAGTTGGCGTACACACTGACTGCCAGGTCGTAGTGGCGGGCGCGGAGCCTGCGCCGCAAGTTGATTGCCTCTCGCCAATTTTTAGGCTGCAAGAGCGCTTTGGGGCGCCGCCAGATGTTTGGGTCGTAGGTAATGATCTCGCTGAGATTGGGGTCGTAGCTGGCTACTCTGGCACTGGCGGGCAGCGCCAGCAGGTCGATTTCCGCCTCAGGATAGGTGCGCTTCAATGCGCGCACAACCGTGAGCGAGAGTACCAGGTCACCTATGAGATCGAGGCGAATTACCAGAATGCGGCGCGGATGAAAGGTCGCAGGCGTCAAGGGAGGATAGCGCTTGCCTCGTCTTCCCAGCCAGAGGAAGCCGCCGATGATGCTCATCAGCAGGTAGATGATTTTCCCTACAATGCTCCTACTCGTGTGGATAATGCGCTTGCGGCGCTGCCAGCTGACACCCGGTGCCAGCGGATAACCGTAGTCGTCGACGTTACTCAGTTGTTCTTCTCTATATGACATGCATTTTCCCTGGCTACCATAAAAACGTGGCGTGGGCACCCATCTCCATTTATGGGACGGGAGGAAACGCCACCTCTCCTTTCTGTGTGTACCCATAGCCGTCTGCTCGTTGCAGCATGCGGCAATACTTCTTGCCAATATCCGTGACCGTCCCTCCTGCCGTGGCAATCGTGAATGCCCCACTCGCTTTGGCTGACATCCTTCCAACATGCGTGCCTGCATGCTTGAAGTGAGGAGGAACTACCGCTTTCACCAGATCCCCTGTGCGAAAGCCGTGCTTGAACTTCTTCTGCTTCGGGTTGGTACGAGGAAAGCCGCTTTTATTCATGAGACACATCTGCCGTCTCCCATGTCCATAGGCTGCAATGGAGAGAGGTCGCACCTGCCCGATGTGCAACACTTCCGGGGTGCTTGCCCCCACACAAGCCGCGTCACACCAATGTGTCTTCTCAAGCCCTCGTGTGATGCGATTGAACTTCGTTCTCCCGCCACTGCCACACTCCAGAGGCAACCCGAAGGCTTTGAGCTGGGCGTGAAGCACCCACCGCGTGATATTCACGGCTGCAGCATCTTTGAGTGGAGACTTGGCTTGTGCTAACAGTTTTGCCAGCAGTTCAGGTTGGTGAGCCAGGAACACCCGTATGTCTTGCGTTCCTTTCCTGGTGTTACAAGGCTCACAAGCCAGCGTAAGATTGCAGACACGATCATCGCCTGACTTACTGCGTGGGTTGATGTGCTCAACTTCTAAGGGCACATCCTTGGCACCGCAATAGGCACACTGCCTGCCCCACTTGTCGAGCAAGTACTCTCTGACCTCGTAGCCAGAGAGGGTCCCTTGCTGGTAGTTGACGCCGCTGATTTCGGGGTGGTCCATCTGCTGCAAGTCAAACTTGACCAGTTCTTGACTGATGGCTGTGATAGGACAGAGGCGCACGAGCCGCTTGACCCAGGTGATCACGTTGCACACCCGACTCTGGACAGAGGGGGCGATCCACCCCTTTTTCTTGGTGCCTCGGTTGTCAAATCTGGATTGGCGGTACCGGCTCTTGCGTTGCCGCCGACTCCGACGGGCCGCTCGCCGTTTCTCTAAGCGCTTCCTGATTGCATCCCCGCGATGGATCAACGAAGCTGCAAACACCACTTCGCCCGAGGCGTCATTGACTATCGCCAGACCGGTCGTCTTGCTGCCAGGATCAAGCTTGACGCGCAGCGGCCAAACGTGTGGCGAGGAGGCAGCAGACTTCAAGATGATCGTGAACGGATACCTCTTGAAGACTGCTGCTTGCCCCAATGAGAGCAGTCTTCTCGCCCTGCCAGGGTGCACCGGATTAAGCGCTTGTTTGTTCGTATCTAAGACAAACACGTTACTCAATGGGCTTTCCTTTTGCTCTTACGAGCCTCTGCTTACGCAGGTAATGGTGGCCTCGACAAGGTTATGGAGCGGTTTAGCGTTAGTAGCACTTCCTTAACCCGTTACAGATGTTTAACTGCTAACCGTAGAGGTCAAGGCTGGCCTCGCACCCTGACGTACCTCATTTCGCTCCTAACGTAGTGCTTACGCACTGAGTCTGGTCAGGTAGGGCCTCTGCAAGCCCGTCCCCTTCTAGGGGATTGGGTCCCTGACTCTATCTCTATGACGTATGAGAGGGCGAAGTAGCTTCTGTGTTTAGTAGCGTTTTGATGGCGTCCTCCACTTGCTGCTCTGAGACCAGCCGTACACAGGGGTGCGCCGGGAGTTCCTCTGGGCGAAAATCCAGGCGACCACAGGGGATGGTGGGACAGGTCGGGCAGCGATGAGTTGAGGCGATGACCACGTGGCGTTCTGGTGTTCCCCAGGGACCAAAGATGCGCGGGTCGGTCGGCCCAAAAATATGGATGGTTGGCGTACCCTGCGCTACCGCCAGGTGCAGCGGGCCATTATCGACGCCAAGTACGAGCTTTGCGTGCTGTAATAGTGCCGCCATCTGGCCGATGGTCATATCCGTCATCAGCAGCGGCGGTGAGGTTATGCCATGGGCAATCTCCTCCAGCATTGGCCGCTCGCTTTGACTGCCAGTAAGGATGATACGCGCAGGCGCGGGAGTTGTCAACAACCCGGGAATGGCGTTAGCACAGGCGGACCATGCTGCTGTGCGCCAGAGTTTGACCGCTGCACCTGTTCCTGGATGGATCACCACGATGGGGTCTTCAACTGCGATGTGTGCTTTTTCCAGGCGTTCATTCACCCAGGCCTGTTCTGCCGGAGTCGGTGTGAACTCCAGTGGGTAGCGCGCTGGTGTGTACGGTTCTTCAAGCGGGGGATTGCCTAAAAGTCCTAATGCGGTGCTGGCGAGGCGCAGGTTGGAGACGGTGGCTAGTTCGCGCGACTGGAATGGCAGCGCCCGGCTTAGAAATGGCGTACCGGGGGCAATGGCATAGCCGACGCGGCGCGGGATACGGGCAAGGTAGAGGAGAGCGGCTCCCCACCAGAAATCGGGGCGCAGGTTGATGGCCAGATCATACTGTTCGCGCCGGAGTTGTTGCGCTACATTTCGTAGTAGTATATAAGGAGATAGAGGCTTCTGCGCGGCACGTTGGAATCCTGGAAATGGGCAGAGCAGCAGGCGATCAATGGCTGGATGGCGCGCTACCACCTCGCTTGACCAGGGGCCGACCATCATGGTGATAGAGGCATTGGGTAGGTGTGTTTTGAGCGCGTTGAGGACAGGCGTTGTCAATACGAGGTCACCGAGATGATCAGGACGGATGAGGAGGATACGTGGTGACTGTGGTGCGGGTTGTTGGGCTTGCCGGTCTGCCGATCGCGCTCCTGCTATGCCAAATACACGAATGGCGAACAAAATCAGGGTGCGTAGAATATTTTTCAATCTTTCGTCTATTTCCGTTTGCGTGAACTTAGTGGAGCATTCGCTAAATCCTGGGAAAACCGTAGGTGCCGATTGATCGTGCACACCGCCGATTTATCGGCCCTGGTTCTCCTCCACGCCTTTCCCGAATGCGCCACTT
>VBHS01000137.1 GCA_005881295.1 Chloroflexota bacterium | reverse complement strand
ACCTTTCTAAAAATATCGTTATATGTATGCTTCCAGGGGAGAAAAACTCATGTCAACCGCACAAGATAAGCTACAAAAAGATCAGGCACTCGAGCATCTCACTGTTTTTCATCAAAGTGGAATTTCAAGGAGAGAGGGATGCTGAGCCGCGGAAGCTTTGGGCTGAAATCGGCGAGGGAATGTCGTGGCTCTGGCATAACCCGCTGATGCGGTTCATTGCCGTGCTAACTTTTGGCCTTATCACACCGTGCTCAGGCTATGTGCTGGTGATCATCATCCTTGCAAGGAACTTGCATGCAACGAATGTAGTGACTGGTCTCATCTTCGCTGGTGGAGGCATTGGCAGCGTTGTTGGCGCCTTGCTGGTGGTTCCACTGCAGAAGCGTTTCAGTTTTGGCCAGCTGATGATCGGCACTGCGTGGCTCTGGGTGCTGGGATGGCTGCTCTATGCATTCGCGATAAATCCGTGGGTGCTGTTAGTTGCTAACCTGGTGGGCTTTGTTGTGGTGCCAGTCTATATGATGGTGCAGTTCAGTTACCGGCTGGCATTGATCCCAGACCGTTTGCAAGGGCGGGTGAATAGCGTCTTCCGCCTGATCGCCTTCGGCAGCCAGCCAATTGGCCTGGCTTTGACGGGAGCATTGCTCCAGTTCATGGGTCCTGTTCCCACGGTGATTATGCTCTTGCTACCACAACTTTTCTTGGCGATCGCCGTGACGCTCAATCCTCATGTGCGTAACGCGCCTCCAATAGGTCAAGTGACACTCCCAATCCCCTAGAAGGGGATGGGCTTCTGGACAACGCGAACGGGGGAGCCTATCTCCGGGGAGACCGTATCCGCGATACGTGGTTGAGCCGTTGGCTGTTCCAAACAACAGGTCTCTTGCGAAACCAGGGGCGTGTCTTCCCGACTACTCCTTTTCCCGGTCTTGAGCAGGCCGGGACGGAGATACGTGAAGGAACGAGGAAACTTCAGGTGGACGCCAAAGGCATCCTGATGCATATTGACCGACCCGACGAGGTCGCGGTGGCCTCGAAAGCCACACTTGCGGCAAACCCAAGTTCTGCCTTTGGGCTTGTGCTTGTGCCCACATCTCGGACACCGGCTACTGGTTCCTCGTTCGGAGCCGGTGAAGCACGAGATACGGGCTTGCGTGGACTTGTGAGTCAAGTAGTCGATATCCTTGCCGTATTCCCACAAGGACATGCGCCCGTTGTGGTGGCGGCCGGAATCCTTGTTGCGCACGCCGTGCGGGTTGCCGATGAAGAGCGTGCCGACTTGGTGTTTCACGCAGAAGTCGATCACCTGGCGGCTCGCCTTGTGACGGAGATCGCGCACGCGCCGCTCTACCCGCCTGCATACCTTGTTCTTGGCGCGTTGGAGCTTCTTCCAGCGGCGGGAATGTTTGGAACACCGGGATTGCTTCCTGGTGATCTGTCCGATCTGCTTCGCTCGCCCTCGTTTGAGCGAGCGGATGCCGCGCCCGGTCACGATCAAGGCTTTCCCGGCATTGGTGCTGACAGCGGCAAGTTGTATCTCGCCCAAATCAACCGTCGCTTGTACCGCGCCGGGAGCCTGTGCCGCCTGTTCCGTCTCGACGCAGACGTGCAACTCGAAGCCGTAGTTCCACACGAGGGTACAGGCCCCAGCATTGTCAGGGAGCGCAATCGGCAACACGATGGACGGTCGCCCTCTCCCCATCGGCAAGATGACACGGCCCTTCTCTAAGGCCACCGCTTGCGCGGGCCAGTGGACTGGGTAGAAGCGCTTCTCACGCCAGGGGTACTTCATGCGCATCTCAGGGTGCTCCCGGCGGAGTTTGCGGGTGGTTTCAATGTTGGCGAGAAAGGCGTGCACGATCATCTGCACCGATTGGCTGTGCAAGGCACACCGCCCTTTGGTCGCCTGCTGCAACTCGTTGCGCCCAGGCCAGCGGGTGTGGCTCATCCGGGCCTCTTTGTGCAGGGAGACGCACAGGTTCCAGACCTGTGCCGCTTCCATCTGCACCTCTCTGAGGTGCTCGAAGAGGGCTGGCGAGAGATGATCGAGCCGATAGATATGTATGGTTTTCATAGACAAGTATTCTTTCTCTGCGCTCGAACAATGGTAACGTACCGCGCGAGAAGGAGAAAAATGAGCGGGGTCGCTTTCATCCCGTCCGCCTTTCCGGGACGGGACTTCCCGCTCCTTTGTTAAAGTCCGTGGAATAAAGCGGGGAGAACTCCATACATAGGCATAGAAGCGGGAAGCACGAAGATGACCAACATTGCAACGCTGGTCATCTTCGTGCTTCCTGGATATATGCTTATCCTCTGTACTGCGGGTTAGGTGGACTTTGCGGATACTGCGGAGCCTGTGGATACTGTTGAGCCTGTGGATACTGTGGATTTGGTGGATACTGCTGGCTTCTCATCATGCGGAGCTGATTGAGCTCGGCCTGGATAGGCCACTCGGCAAAAGCAAGAATCAATAACATGACGAGGTTCGCAATCGGGACGAACATTAAGAGGCTGAGCGCGCCACTGTACCCTGCTTTCGAGAATATTCTCCACCAGATGACGATGGCTAAGATGATCGAGGCTATCGCGATAATACCGAAAATCAGCCCGAAACCCGTTAATGCGGCGGCTAGTTGCGACGAGGTAGTGTCATTCATGCGATCTGCTCCTTACTTGATGGCGATAGTTTTGACAGCGTGGCTACTATAAGCAACATTGACCATTATATGATAAATAGTTGTCCAGGTAAACTGTGCTGCTGAACAGCGATTTTATAGCTGGTCAGGGTCTATCTTCACTTTAATAACGACGACACTCAACATTTTTGGGACCTGTACTCCAATAGTGGCGTGCGTCAAAAATAATTCGATGAAATACCCCCGTCGACCATGAGCCACGCGCCCGTTGTCCAGGACGATTCATCAGAGGCCAGGTAGAGCGCCATGTAAACTATATCTTTTGCCTCACCGAAGCGACCGAGCGGGATTCGGCTCAATCGGAGGTCACGTGCCTCTTCACTGATCCAGAGAACGCGCAGCAGGGGCGTCTCGATAGGGCCGGGACAGATAGCGTTGCAGCGTATGCCATGGCGGCCATACTGTACCGCGAAGGATTTTGTAAGTGACAGCATTCCTCCCTTGGAGGCGGTATAAGCATCCTGAGCCACAGTACTCCCCATGAAGGCAACGAACGAAGCCACATTGATGATCGAGCCTTTGCCCTGTTTCACCATATGGGGGATGGTGTATTTTGAGCAGAGAAAGGCGCTTTTGAGGTTGATATCCATCACTCTATCCCACGTGGCTTCGCTTAAATCGGTCACGCTCGCGTCCTCTGCTGGCATGATACCGGCATTGTTATAGAGAATGTCCACCTGTCCAAAGGTATCGATAGCAGCCTCAACCATGCGCTCAACCTCGTCCTCGATCGCAACGTTCGCTTTGACGAAGATGGAGGTACCCCCGGTGTCCCGAATGGCCCTGGCGGTTTCTTCGCCCTCTTTTTCGGCAATATCTGTAACCACGACACTGGCCCCTTCGCTGGCAAATAGTTCGGCGGCAAGCTTGCCCATACCTCCCGCGGAACCCGTGATAATAGCAACTTTGCCTGCTAATCTCATGAGCTATGTGTCTCCTTCAAGCAAGCGATCATAAATCTTTCCTGACCAGGTCGAGGTACCAGTACGGCACGCGCTTGCGCAACATAGGTTTGCCACGGGCTACATTGCCAGGAATACTATCACGGATGTCGTAGGCAAGTTCCCCGGTCAATGAGCCTGCCACGTCACCGGGTGCGTAGTTGAGAGGATGCGTTGAAGAACGGCGGCCTGTGCGCTGTTCGCGCGTATCAATGGTCATCATTGTCAATATTGGTTCACCCTCGTCGGCAATGACCTCTGACCAGGGATAGGTGAGGCATGCAGGTGAGAAAATGCCGCTGTTGCCGTTGGCATGCGTGTTATGCCAATCGCCGTCCCAATTTGCCAGGGCAAGGTAGACATTGTTTTCGGCGGCTCGCACTCGCCAGATGAGATAGTGTGTCGGGTCAAAGTCTTCAGGGGCAACCGGGCGGTGAAAGGGGATACGCGTGGGGGGGAGACCAATGGGATCCGGGAAATTGAGCAACGCAGGAGCGCAGACCATGTCTGCTCCTTTGCTCGCCAGGACGCGCAGCGTCTCTGGAAAGAGCACGTCATAGCCGGTTGCCAGGCCGATGCGACCGCTGGGAGTGTCAAAAGTTGGCAGGTCAAGATTGCCCGCACTCGCCCACAGGCGGTCTTTTGCTGTCAGATGGAGCTTCCGATAGGTACCATAGACGCCTTCGGGATCGATGAGCAGGATAGTGTTGTAGTAGGTTGGAATTGGTTCCTTTACGCGCTCGGCTACCCCAAGCACCAGGCTGATTTGCAGCTCTTTGGCCAGTTCTACCAGCGAGTCGGTTTCTGCACCAGGCACTTCAATTGCGCCATTTTGAAAATGAGCAATGATAGCACCATCATTCTCATACGCGCTGGGTGATACGGGCCCTGGTAGTAGCAGTTCTGGAAGTACCAGGACATCGGGCCGTGCCGGGTCGTGGTCAGTGATGAGCGTCTGAACTATGCTTCGTACTGTCTGTGTCGCATTCAGGCTGGAATTCTGTAGGGCCTGAGCCCCCCATTCTTGAAGATTGGTCTGGATAATGGCCACGCAGGAGAGCTGCCCTGGCGGCAATTCACCTAATTCGTACAGGCTATGGTAGCGCAACGGCTCCCAGAGATAGGTGTTGTGCGCGAGCATTACATATTCGGAGGGACGCCGGTCGACGAGACGATCTCCCCACGGCTCTTCATCGGGCGGCCCCCACTTTTTAGCGCGGCTGCGGCTCAGATCAACCTCACCGTAGACAATCCCTTCACCATCATCAAGATACGCCTGGATGGAACCATCGGGATTCACGATGCAGCTTCCTCCACTGAATTGTATACCGCGCTCGCTGCCGTAGCGGTTCGCCCCGATGAGGTAGACACCGTTCTCAAAGGCGCGTGCTATCCAGGAGCCGCTAGGTGATTTTTCGTCCAGCCAGTTTGTGGGAAAGAGGAGAACATCCGCACCATGCAGTGCAGGAACACGCGCGGATTCGAAGAATTCGGCGTCCTGGCAGATCAGGCCGGTTAAACGCCCCAGTGGTGTCTCCCAGACGGGCATGCCGAGATCGCCATCACGCGCCCAGCGCGGCTCAGCAATATAGGAGTGAATTTTGCGATAGGTGCCAATCACCCCTTCAGGACCGAGCAGGGCAAGACTATTATAGTAAACATCCGTGGTGGGATCTACTTCAGGGAGGCCGAGAGCAATGATGCTGCCATAACGGGCGGCGACCTGCTGGAAGCGCTCGGTGGTGGGTCCTGGAATGGGTTCAACGTAAGGTGCAACTTCAGAACGAGACTCCCAACAATAGCCAGTCGTTGCCATTTCTGGCAGGACGATGAGACGTGCATCATGTTGGGCGGCCTCTTCGACCAGGCGGAGAAGAGCAGTCACATTTTTCTCTTTCTCCCCCAGTGTTGGTTCATATTGAATTGCCGCAACCCGGTATTGGTTGAAAGAGGGTATCGATGTGCTCATGTGAGGCTCTCCAAAGGTATACCTGGAAGGTACCACTTTCTCCTATGATGATGATATTTCTGCTTTGCTGTATGTTCTTTTCACCACGCTCTAGAATGCTACAACGATACCATTAGCTTCGATCAGCGTCAAGGGGGAAGTTAACGGTTTTGTTATCCCATCCATGATAATGGCGGCGCGAGTACCCCACGTTTCAACTGGGGGAGGAAGCGCCGCCCTCCTTTCTGACGCTATCCAGGATCGGCTGTTGTGTGATCATCCAGCCCTGGGTGGGACGCGCTACTCGTACCAATTTGCGTGGCGTGACCTCCACCAGTTTCTTCCCACTGGCAACGTCTTTGATGACGAACGCTCCCTTCTCCCTTCTTCCTGCGATGTAGCCTACACCCCCCTTGGCCTTGACCAGTTCGTAGAGCTTGAACCCGCGCACTTTGCGCGGGGCCCAACACTTGTGCTCACTGTGCAGCCCATTGAACCGCTGATAGTGGCCCCGCGCTAGACAGCGGATCTGATGACCATCTTCAAGGGCTTGACCACCTCGCTGATTTCGCAGGCTATCGCCACGGCGTCGTTGGTGTGGGACTTGGGCAGGTCAAGCACCTGGAGGCGTTTATATGTGGTCTCGTACCCATATGTGATGCTCACCTGGCTCTCCCCGAAGACGGCTTGCAAGTCCTGGACCACCCGGCTTTTCAGGGAAGACACATGCGCGGCATCCTTCAACGGCACACGAGCCTTTGCCTGCACGTCTGGGAAGCCAAACTCCGCTGCGGTTTGCTGACCCTTGCGCCGGTTGCAGGCATGGCAGGCCAGGGTGAGATTGCTGGCCCGATTGCTTCCTCCCCTTGACCTGGGGACAATATGCTCGAGTTCCAAGGGCACCTCACGCGCCTCACAGTAGGCGCATGTCCTCTGCCACTTTGCTAAGACATACTCACGCAGGAAGTACCCTTGCAGTTCGCCTTGCTGGTACTCCAGGTGGGCGATGTCAGGGTTTTGCATCCTTTGGGTGTCAAAACGGCCAACCTCGACGGTGACCCGACCAACCGGCAAAAAGGAGGCCATGAAGCGCACGGCCTTGACGGTCGCCTCTGCTTTGGAGTGCAGAGAAGGGGGCAACCAGCCATCAGGTCGGCGTCGATTGTCATAGCGCGCTTCACGATAGCGCGTCTTGCGAGCGCGTCGATTGCGCCGAAACTGGCGTCGTTGGGTCAGTTTCTCCGTGATGTCATCACGCAGATGGACCTCGGCCTGGAAGACCACCTCGCCATTGGCGATGGCAGCGATGCCCACGTCTTTGGAGCCAGTATCAACGCCCACCTTCGTCGCTTGCACATGCGCCTTTGTGGCAAAGCGCAAGCGAATGGTGAAAGGCTCTTGGCGCACGAGACGGGCACGTTTTGCCTTCAACCACACTCTTGCGCGCCGTGGAGTCGTGGGCATCAAGGGCTTTCCTTCTTGTGATAACACAAACACCTTCATCAGGTAAGGCTCCTTTCGGAGTGAAAACGATCCCCTCGACGGGGATAGCACGCGGTACTTTCCTCTGACCACCGTTCCTGGACCGCAGTTCTTTAAGTCAGAGGTTGCAGAGCCAGGAACTGGGGCAGCATCCCTGGGTGCGAACTTCAACACTTGGTGCTATCGCTCACCTCTTCAGCACCAGCCACGACGCTCGCTTTCTCGGCGCGACCGGCTCGGAGGTGTCGTCTGGTCAATCCGGCTTGCGAGGGGCGAGCCCCTCACAAGCCTCCCCACTCTGTGGGGAGGTCATTGACAGCTAAATTGCCCATCATGTCTTTTCTTATAGACATTGTGATTTGAGGAGAGAGCAGATTGTGCAGCCAGCCTCCCCTCAAACCCCCAGTATTCCGTTAACTTCTCGCTTTAACGCCCAGCCCGGGCGCGTCTGGCAGCACCAGTTTCCCTTTTTCGACGGTGACGCCCAGGTAGGGGTCATCATTGATCAGCAAATGCCCATCAAGATCAGCATAATCAACGAGAGGTGTCAGGTGGGCAGCGGCTGTAATTGCCAGCGAACTTTCGATCATGCAACCGATCATAACAAGCAAGTTATGCGCGCGAGCCACGTGAATCATTTTCAAGGCACGGCGAATACCGCCACACTTCATAAGCTTGATGTTGATACCGTCGACATGTCCGCTAATCCTGGGAATATCTTCTACAGTGACGCAACTCTCATCCGCGATAATGGGGATGGGTACATTGTCCCGTATGAGCTTAAGGCCAGCCAGGTCATGCGCGGGAATGGGCTGCTCAACAAACTCGATGTTATAGGGAGCCAGGG
>VBHS01000136.1 GCA_005881295.1 Chloroflexota bacterium | reverse complement strand
GTCGACGAGTTCCGCGATGCAGACCTGGCAAAACGCATCGCCGGAGAGATTGCGAAACTAAGCGGCGACCGGCCACTCAAACTGATGGAGGTCTGCGGCGGCCATACGCACACCATCTACAAGCACGGCATTGAGGATGTGCTGCCAGGCAATATCGACCTGGTGCACGGGCCAGGCTGCCCCGTCTGCGTGCTGCCAATGGGCCGTATCGACGATGCCATCGCCATCGCTCGCATGGACGGCGTGATCTTCACGACCTTCGGCGACATGATGCGCGTGCCAGGCTCGAAGGGAAGTCTCCTTGACGCCAAGGCCGAGGGAGCCGATGTACGCTTCGTCTACTCGCCGCTCGATGCTTACAAACTCGCCCGTCAGTATCCCGATCGCCAGGTCGTCTTCTTCGCCATCGGCTTTGAAACCACTGCGCCCTCGACCGCAGTCACCCTCTTGCGCGCGCAGGCCGAAGGCATCAAGAACTTCTCGGTCTTCTGCAATCACGTCACTATTATACCGGCTATGAAAGCTATTCTTGACTCGCCCGACCTGCGCCTGGACGGCTTTATTGGCGCAGGTCACGTCAGCATGGTAATAGGCATGCGGCCCTACAACTTTGTTGCGCGCGATCATCACAAGCCCGTCGTGATCGCCGGCTTCGAGCCGCTCGATATCATGCAGTCCGTGTATATGATCGTCAAGCAGCTAGCCGAGGGACGAGCGGAGGTCGAGAACCAGTACTCGCGTGTAGTACGGCCTGAGGGCAATATCAAGGCCCTGCAATCCATGGCTCAGACGATGGAATTGCGGCCATTCTTCGAGTGGCGCGGCCTCGGCTTCATCACACACAGCGCGTTGAAGTTACGTTCAGAATTCGCCGACTGGGACGCCGAGCTGCGCTACGAGGTACCAGGACTGCGCGTCGCCGACCCCAAGGCCTGCCAGTGTGGTGAGGTCCTCAAGGGCGTCATCAAGCCCTGGGAGTGCAAAGTCTTCGGAACCGCCTGCACCCCCGAGACGCCCATCGGCACCTGCATGGTTTCGCCCGAAGGAGCATGCGCCGCCTACTTCAACTACGGCCGCTACTCCATGGCCGCCGAGCGCCATCGCCTCAACGTCATCCCGGCAGCCAGCACGCAAGTCTAACCACAATCCCTTGTGGAGTTGGGGTATGGCTGCCTGCGGCAGCCATACCCCAACTCCACAAAAAAACCTTCCGAAGAGCGAAGCGATGAGGAATCAGAAAAACATACAAATTGGGTTAACTATTGTTAGACACCTATTTGCATAGAGAAACAGGGCAGACGGCTACTGAAAAGAAAGCCAGGAAATAACTATGGATAATGCACGCATCGACGACGTCCTCAAAAAGATCGAGCGCACAAGGCAGGCACGTCGTCACAAATTCTATCTGCGCGACGAGAAAATCTCGCTCAGCCATGGCAGTGGCGGCAAAGCCACCCACAACCTCATTGAAGGCGTCTTCGCGCCCGCCTTCTCGAACCCCCTGCTCGATCCCATGGATGACGCGGCAACCTTTAGCATAAACGGGACAGGCCAGCGCCTGGCTTTCACAACCGACACCTACGTAGTAAGCCCCCTCTTCTTCCCTGGCGGGGATATAGGAAAACTGGCAGTCCACGGCACCATCAACGACCTGGCCATGGCAGGTGCCGAACCTCTCTATCTCTCGGCAGGCTTCATCCTGGAGGAAGGTTTCCCCATCAGCGACCTGCGCCGCATCGTCGCCTCGATGGCGCAAGCGGCAAGTGAGGCAGGTGTTGCCATCGTCACCGGCGACACCAAGGTCGTCCAGCGCGGCAAAGCCGATGGGCTCTTTGTCAACACAACTGGAGTGGGCATCGTCCGCGCCACCTGGCAGCTTGGGCAGACGCAATTGCAGCCTGGAGACAAGGTACTGCTCAGCGGTCCCGTCGGAGACCACGGCATCGCTATCATGCTCGCTCGCGAAGCGCTCGAGATCGAGACCGACATAGAAAGCGACACCGCTCCCCTCCATACCCTGGTAGCTGCGTTACTGTCGGCAGCCGGTGAGGGCATCCACTGCCTGAAGGATCCCACCCGTGGCGGCGTGGCGACCACCTTGAACGAGATGGCCCTGGGCTCAGAGGTCTCAATCGCACTCGAGGAGCGCGCCATCCCTGTGCACGATGGTGTGCGCGGAGCCTGTGAAATCCTTGGCCTCGACCCGCTGACCATCGCCAACGAAGGTAAGCTCCTGGCAATCGTCTCCCCCGCAATGGCCGGAACCGCACTGGCTACCATGCGTGCCCATCCACTGGGGAGCGAAGCCACCATCATCGGCTCAGTCCAGGCCGAACCACCCGGCCTGGTTTTCTTACACACCGACATCGGCGGAATGCGCGTCCTCGACATGCTCGTCGGAGACCCCCTCCCCCGCATATGCTAAAATTCTCCATCCCCCTCGTACCCGTCGCGGCGGGGGTCGGGCTTTCAGGAGCAACCGCTACGCTGCTCCCACGAGATAGACTACGCTTCGAGATTGAGCCAGCGCAACTCCTCTGGAGTCAGCTCAATCTGTAATGCAGGAACAGAGGTGCGCGTCTCAGTAAGTACACGCGGCCCGATCAGTGGAAAGGTGAGGAATGGTTGGTTGAGCACATAGGCCAGTGCGATGTTGATCGGCAAGACGCCACGCTCCTTCGCCAGGGTGTTGGCGCGCTCACGTCGCTGGAAATTGTCGTCGCTGTACCAGCAGCGTACCAGTTCTTCGTCAGAGAAATCGCCAGGTTGTGCCCGAGCAGTAAAGAAGCCTCGCGCCTGGCTGGACCATGGCATGAGCGGCATCTGTGTCTTCGTCAACCACTGGCGAGAACGTGCATCCGATACAGAGAGGCAGCCAGCCCAGACCGGCTCGACCATACGCGCGAGGCTGAAGTTATTGCTCAAGGCGGCAAAACCAGCTAATCCATGCGATGCTGCCCATGCATTTGCCTCCTCCACGCGCTCAATGGACCAGTTTGAGGCACCAAAAATGTGGATGCGCCCCGCGTTCTGGTGTTCGTTGAGCACGGTGATGAATTCGTCGACAGGCACCTCTCGATTATCGCGGTGCAGCATGTAGATGTCGACATAGTCTGTCTGCAAGCGCTCCAGGCTCTCCAGCAATTGCCGGGACAGCGCTTCAGGGTTACAGTTGGGGGTGTGGGCACCTTTATCAAGAATGACGACCTGCTCACGAATACCACGGTTGTGTATCCATTGCCCGAGCACTTTTTCACACGCACCACGAGCGTAGATATAGGCCGTGTCAAAGCAAGTGCCTCCCCGCTCAAAGAAATCATCCAACATGACGGAGGCATGCGGCCAGCTGGTTTGATGATCCGCGCCCATCACCAGTCGCGAGATGGGCTTCTCGACCCCAGCAATATGCCCATACGTCATGGGCGCGTCAGAACGAACAGTGAGCCGACGGTTCTGCACTGGCAGCGTCTTTCCTTCAGGGCGTTCTGCGTCATAGACCAGCCCGACGGACGTGCGCCACTGATCAAGCGTTTTCATGTTCCCCAGCGTGTCATCCCATGTCATAGCAGGAGAGGCAGCCTGTCGTGCATCGATCCGTGCCGCCACCGTATCTGCCTCGATGGCGTAGATATTGGTGTCGCTCTCAACCGTGGTGACCTGTGCCTGCTGCTCGGTGTCTCTCTTGAGAAGAAGCGTGCTGTGTGTCCCCCTGAGCACCCACGGGACGGGCACCTCAATGGAGCCTTCTGAACCGAAGATGCGCACGCGATTATCCCCTTTGACTTGCACCCCGGTGAAGAGTTGCGCCAGAATATCGCCAGGAAACGTGAGAGAGGCAACCGCGTATTCGTCTACGCGGCTCATCTCGCCAATGTGAGCCTGTCCAACGAGGCTGGTGGGCTCGGCGAAGTCTTTGCCGATGGCGACCCCAGCGAGTAATCGTGCCATTGAGACGCAATAGCAGCCGACATCAAGAATACCGCCGCCCCCCAGTGCGTTGTTGAGCAGTCGGTGTCCAGGATGAACGTTGGCATGGAAGCTAAAGGTCACCTCGATAACACGCACCTTGCCGATCACCCCCGAACGGATCAGTTCGATGAGTTTGGCGGTTTGTGGATGACAGCGGTACATAAAGGCTTCCATCAGGAAGACATCGTGCCGGAGTGCGGCCTCGATGACAGCCATCGCCTCTGCGTGGTTGAGCGCAAGCGGCTTTTCGCACAAGATATGCTTTCCCGCTTCGGCAGCCTTGATCGCCCATTCCGCGTGTAGGGGATGCGGTGTAGCAATGTAGACAGCCTGCACAGCAGGATCAGCCAGCAACTGCTCATAGCTGCCATGACGATGTGCGACCTTCCACTCGTCGCCAAAGGCATCAGCCGCCTCCTGTGTCCGACTGCCAACAGCGACCAGGGTCCCTGTCTTTGAGTCCGTCAACCCTTTTGTGAAGATTCTGGCAATAGTGCCAGTACCGAGAATGCCCCAGGCAAGTGTCTTACTCATCGTGTCCCTTTCAGCGTCAGCGTGTCTTGCTCATACATTCTGTTCATAGCTGCTTGCAAAAGCGTAGTACTACGAATACGGGTTCAGTGAGTGCAATGTTTCACCAACGTCGTTTTCTTTATCAAAGTGTCCCAACTCCCTAATTCCACCCACAACAGCATAACCATCCTCTTTCTTCCACAGAAAAACGTATAAAGAGTGAAATCACCAGAATCAAATGGAACCTCTCTCTCATGCAAAGGAAAAACATATGGCACAACATCAGCACATCAATAAAACGCAACCTCGACGAACCTGGTTGCAAGGCAGCCTTGCAGGCTTCATCGCCACCGGCCCAATGACCCTGTTCATGCTGGTCACGCAGCGTTACTTACCCAAAAGGCACCGCTATGCCTTACCGCCAGAGATCATCACAGAGGATTTGGCACGTCGAACACACGTGCGGTGGCATATGAACAAAACGCAGATCTTGGTGGCGACCCTGGTTTCCCATTTCGCCTACGGCGCAGCGATGGGGGCCCTCTACGGCCCTTTGGAAAAGAAGATCTCTCTACCCCCTCCTGTGAAAGGTACAATCTTCGGTCTTGTGGTATGGGCAGCAAGCTATCTCGTGTTATTACCCATGCTAGGGCTGTCAGAATCAGGCCAGAGGGAGCCAGTACGGCGTAATCTCATGATGATTGCAGCTCACATCGTGTGGGGCTCAACAATGGGAGTGCTAGCCAAAGTTCTCACAGACAACAGGCTGCAACCACCCTGGCGAGACACCTCAAGAGCCTGACTCGCTATGTGAGTCACATAGCACCCATTTGATTACCTCCCCCAGGATCCCAGGCGTCGGCCGAAAAACATCCAAAACAAAGCCGATACTATAATTATGTCTACTTGTTGATAACTATTCTATGAGGTATTATCTCAATACTATAAACTTTTACTCTTGTACAGATAATGAACACACACTTGACAGGAGAGAGAGTGTGAGACCTTCCTCCGATAATCACAAGAGCAGAAGAGAATGGAGAAGATTGCAGGCTTCCACCGTACCCGGCACTGCTCGAAACACCAGACATCTCTGGTTGGTAGTGGATAATGCCACCTACGAAAGCCAATCCGACGTAAAAGCCCTGGTCGCCTCCTTCCCGACCAGGCCACTTGGATCTGACCCCGTTTCGACCTACACACAAAACGGGGACGTGCTCTTTCGGCTTGAGCACTACGAAGAGGCGCTGACCACTTACGAACAGGTCCTCCAACTCGATCCCGCCAGCTCCTACGCTGCCAATTGCAGCGGGAATGCACTCTACAAGCTCGGTCGCTTTGAACGCGCACACCTCGCCTATCAACAAGCCACACAACTCGATCCCCAGGAGGCCATTTTTCACTACAATCAGGGATGTACCCTTGCATGCCTCGATCGTCACGAAGAGGCTCTTGCTGCTTTTGAGCAGGCCATCCGGCTCGATCCCTCCGACGCCTATGCCCACAACAATGCGGGAAACGCTTTCTACAGGCTGCACCGTTACGAGCGCTCCTTGGCAGCTTATGAGCGTGCTATTCAGCTCGACCCCGATCAGACTACCTTTCACTACAACCGGGGCAAAATCCTCGCATTCCTTGACCGCTTCGAGGATGCCCTCGCTGCCTTTGAGTGTATCGTCCAGCTCGATCCCTCCAACATAGAGGGCCACACCAACAAAGCTCATATGCTCCGCACACTCCAACGCTACACAGAAGCGTTCGCGGCATACCAGCAGGCCATGCAACTCGATCCCTGCAACGCCGATATCTACCACCAGCAAGGGCTCACCCTCTCTCGGCTCAACCGTCCCATGGAGGCTCTCGCTGCCTATGCGCGAGCCGTTCGGCTGAGCCCCACCAATGCTGCCGCCTACGCCAACATGGGTCATGCTCTCTACAACCTCGAATGCTACTACGAAGCCTTAACAGCTTACAAACAAGCCATTCAACTGGATCCCTCCTGCGCTGAGGCCCACTACGGGAAGGGCAATATTCTGCGCGATATCGCCTGTGACAGAGAGGCCTATGTCGCCTACGCGCGAGCCGTTCAACTTGACCCCCTGTGCGCTCCAGCCCGCTTCTGGAAGGATCAGATGCGACTCGGTCTGAGGGTACCGGAAAAAGGCCGGTCGCCAACTCTACCTGAGCAGGACCCGGTTCAGCCAGCGCTCCCAACTCCTTTCCAAAGCCTCATCTCAAAGGCTCACCCCCTTATTTCATTCTTCTCCTCGTTCGCCAGGCGCACATCCACATAAAGCAGGAGTTTGGCCCCAGCTTTAGCTGTGGGGAGTTGTCACCTTCCTAATCGATCCTTGCGTTTCAAGAAGAACGCCGTGAGAGCGCCGAAGATGACGATCATCACGAGTAGAGCGAACCACGCGCCCAGGACATGCCTGGCATCGTGAACATAAGGGAAAGAGGAATCTTGTGGATCGTACCCCATCGGCACTGCAGTCAAACCAACCGACGACCCCATACCGATCATCGACCAGCGCATCGCGAACAATCCGCCGAATACCTCCCCAAAGCCTGCCAGCTTGAAGATCACGCCGGAGAAAAGGATCTGGAAGATAAGAATCACCGGGATGATGCTGTTGGCCTGATCGCTGTTGGCCGTCAGAGACGAGATCATCAGACCTATCATCAGGCCTACCAGCGAAGTCAGCGCAAGCGAGACGTAAATTTCCAGTGGAGGCGGCATCAAGACGGTTCGCGGGAACGGCGAGATGACATTGACGGCGATGACCAGGATAGCGCACTGCAGCAGGCAAAGGACACCCAGGACGAGGACCTTTGAGAACAGGTAGGGCATGATACCCAGGTTGACCATGCGCTCGCGCCGGTAGATCTGGATCTCTTTGACGATTTCACGTGCCGAGTTATTACAGCCCAACAAGACAGCCACGAAGGACATGATGAACAGCACCTGCTCGGCCGTGATTGGCAGTACCTGGGCAGTAAACACCGTTGGCTTGAGCATGAATTGAATGAGCAACATCAGAATGGCCGCGACGATCGGGGCCTGAAGCAGCAGCACAAGCAGATTGACGCGGTCGTTCTTCAACAATTCCAGGTAGCGTGCTGAGAGTAATCTGAATTGTTTCCACGGATTGCCCTGGACTGGCTTGCTGTTTCCTGTTCCAGGCTGGGGAGGTGGCATCTGACTGCGCGGAAGCGCTACGTATTGCTTGTATTGTGACGATTGCTTGAAACGGGCCTCGGCCTTTTTGGGAATATCTGGATCGGTGTCGGTTGGCTCTAACGCGTTATAAATGTCGGCGAAATCGGACTGGTTGAAGTACGCGGTGGCCTCGTCGGGCAGGCCAAAGTAAGCCAGGCAACCGCCAGGGGCCAGGAAGCAGACATAGTCACAGGTATTGATA
>VBHS01000135.1 GCA_005881295.1 Chloroflexota bacterium | reverse complement strand
CGCTCCCTGATAGCCGGGCAGTGGCACGATATCTAAGCGTATACCCTCCTGTTGCAGCAGTTGGGCCTCCTGCAACGTGTCCCCTAGATTCTGTTGACCATCGCTCAAGAGCACGATACGGCGCTGGCTATCGCCTGGTAAGATGGCCGCTGCCAGCCGTAGGCCGGCCGCCAGGTCGGTATAGTTTGTGTCGGGCGTGGATTGAAATTGGTTGAAGTTGACCTGGCTCTTGACCGACTGTTCCACAAGGGCGTTGCGTCCAACGGCCACGATTCCCACCTGGTCGTCGGGTCCTTTGTGCTTTAGCGCCGCGCTGATCCACCCTTCGATGAAAGCGCGCTGCGTTGCCGTGCTTGCTGAAATATCCCCCACGAAGACCACCGATTGCCGCGCTACTGGTTGTGACCATGCCGCTCCCGCCAGGGCACAGATGATCAGCGTAAATAACGCCAGTCGACAGGCCAGGATCAGGCGTCGCTGTCCCCTGGGAAATGGCAGCGCCATGTTGCGCCATGCCAGGTACACCAGAATGCATACTGGCACTAAGAGCAACAGGAGCAAGGGCTGTTCAAATGTTAGCATAGCGTTCCCTCATCAAGTATAGAGCCCCTTCTTGCGCCGCCTCGTTATCTTAGCCAGGCGCTTCCTGGCAGCCCTGTAGCTGTGCTCCAATCGTTCCTGTACGTCGCCAATCAATCCAGGAGTATTCCGTGTCACTCCCCGGCGAGGGCGTGAAGACGAACTATTTCCTCCTTTACTCTTGCTTGCGGCAGTTGCTGCCGAACCCTGTTGTCGGTAGCCACGGCTAAATAACCACCATTCGATGCAGAGGATCAGCAGGAGGAGCGCGGCTATCCACGGCCATATTTCTCGTAACACCCTGGGCACAGCATTATTTCCCGGCGAAAAGTCGCTGCTGTGCGCTACCGGCAGTTGACTGGCCGGTGCCAGTCGTGATTGTTGTGGGTCGAACAGGTTGACCGCGAAGGCCCCGCGCTTCACCTGGCCGTGCACCTGCTGTACCACCTGGTAGATGCCGATAGTATTGGTCTGCGCGAATGGTGCCGCTGGAAAAGGCGGTGCTACTGTGACAGTTTTTTGATCAGGAGCGGTAATCGTTACCTGGTCAGCCCCCGGCCATGTCTGTACCGTCACCGGCAGGTCAGGTGATACCTGTCCATCTCCCGTCACAGGCGGCGGTAGAAACCAGTTGACCATATTATTGATCAAAATGGGGAAACCTGGTTGGAGCGGCAGATCACTGTCGTGCAGATCAAAACTCAACGCGGCGATGCGTCTGTTGTCGTTCTCACCCGCGATCAAAAGTGGTGTCTCAGGCGTACTGATCACCGGCTGCGCCCACAATACCGGCGTGAACAGGTGGCTGGAACGCAGCACATGAATACTGCTCAAATCTACGTTGTCGAGCAGGCTTGTGCCACCGCCACCCGCGCCAATATGGCTCACTTGTGTTTCAGGTCCCGACTTCCCAAAGATATACGAGCCTTCAGGCGGGTTGACGAAGAATACTCCTCCAGCAGGCAACGTTGCCGGTACAAAACCGTCGAAGATGGTCAGGTCAAAATTGCCTGCGTTGACAACGTACTGATCAGGCGTCGTTTTGTACAGGTCAATAGCCGGCTGTAGCGCCAGCGCAGACTGCAGAAAGCCGTTCCCTTTTGTGACGAGTAGCACGCGTCCATGCATTGACCCGCCGACGATAGCCCATGCCTCGTGATCGACACTCAGCGTATCCTGGCCTAGAATCTGAGCGTGGAGAAAGCGCGCAGTGGGCGGCAGCGGCCCCCACTGGAGGGCTCCACTGGCTCCCGCTCCCAGGGTGATCGTCTGTACATTGACCAGCCTGCCATCAGCATACAGTTCAACCGGAATCGACCGCTGCACGTGGCTGTAATTGGCGACCTGCGCCAGCGCTACCAGGTTCCCCTGCAAGGAACGCGCAGCGAGCGCTAGCAGCGCCACGTTAGGAGCATCGGTACCAATGCGAAAATAGCTGACGGGAAATGGCAATACCAGTGTTTGATCGGGTGACAAAACATGCCCATCTCCAATCACTAGCACCTGTATATTTGTGCGTCCCGCCGCCAGCGAAACAGCCAGCGAAAGCGCCTGTTCAAGGTCAGCATCCTGGTTAGTAACCTTTGCTCGCTGCAGTGCGGCCATGATCTGTCCCCTGTCCTGTGATAACGCAACCAGTACCTGTGGTGTGTGAGCCATGCTGATAAGTGAGAGGTGGTCATTGGGACCCAGATTGTCAACCAGGTCGGCAATCTGACTCTTCGCCACTTCAAATCTGTTTGGCGTAACATCGGTAGCCTGCATACTTGCCGATGCCTGCAGGATAATGATTGTGTTGCCACTGATTGGACTGCGCAGAAAAATGGCTGGTCGCGCCAGTATGAGCACAATCACCAGCGCTGCCAGTAACTGGAGCAACAGCAGCGGAGTGATGCGCAGCCGTTGCCACGGACGACTAGCCTGCAAATCCTGCAGCGCCTGTTGCCAGAGCAGCGTGCTGCCAACGACACGGTCTTGCCGCTTCGGCCGCATGAAATAGAGCAAGAGGATGATCGGAATAATAATACCAAAGGCCAGCGCCGCGGGGACAAGAAAACTCATGCCATCTCTTTCTCAGGCAGCCGTAAAGTCTGCTGCTACATATCATTTGACAAGTTCAACCTGTCGCAATAGTCGCTGTACAACGTCGATCACAGTAGTATCACTCGGAATCATCGTATAAGTCATCGCGTAAGTGTGAGCGAATGCGGCCAGTTCCTGCGTGAACGTCCCTAACCGCTGCCTGTACGCCTGTAGAACCGCCGGTGAAATGCTCACATCGATATTACCCACCCCTTCGCTATCTTGCAGCCGCCAGTCGCCTTGTATATCTGGTTCCAGTTCATCCGGCGCCAGTATTTGCAGCAGCGCTACTTCCTGTCGTAACTGGCGCACTGCCCGTATCCCCGCCTGGTACCCTCCTGGTGCCAGGAAATCAGAGATGACGATCGTCAGTCCGGGCCTGGTCACGATTCTCCCCAGGTCATACAGGGCTCGATTCAGGTCTGTCGTGCCCGAACGTGGCAAGCGGCTCAGAAATTCACCGACGCTCCACACCGCGTGCTTTCCGCTGCCTGCGCGCCGGTACGCCGCCAGCTTATCCGTCAGCGTTCCCACGATTACCGTATCCTCACATTTCAGTGCGACGTATGCCAGCGCCGCCGCCAGGGACGTTGCCAGTGTTGCCTTCGGTGGATTGCCATAATACATGGAATCAGAACAATCAACCAGTACCGTCACCGTCAGATTTTCCTCGGCCTCGAAGACGCGCAAGAAGAGCCGCTCCAACCGTGCATAAGCTCTCCAATCGATGCGGCGGAAGTCATCCCCCGGCGCGTACCGCCGGTAATCCGCGAACTCCATCGAAGAACCGGCTAGCGGCGAACGCCGCCTCCCTGGCCGCCCCGACGCCATTGGTCTCCGCGTCAGCAGTGCCAGGCTATCCAGCCTTTGTAGCACCTCAGCCTCTAAAGGGAAGCGAGATTGTGTATTCTCACTCATCTTCTATCTCTTTGATAATCTCCCCAATCACCTCTTCCGCCGTAATTCCCTCCGCCAGCCCATCAAAATTCAGAATCAAGCGATGCCGCAGCGCCGGTAGAGCCACCGCCTGTATATCTTCCAGGGACACGTTAAAGCGACCTTCGAGCAGCGCCCGCACCTTCGAAGTCATAATCATCGCCTGTAGTCCGCGCGGGCTGGCCCCGTAGCGCACAAAACTATGCACCATCTCCGGTGCCTCCACTGTCTCCGGATGGGTCGCCAGCAGCAGGCGTACCGCGTATTCCTTGAGATGGGTCGCCACCGGCACAGCCTTCGCCGTATCGATCAATCGCGCAAGTTGCTCGCCCGAAGCCATCTGTGTTGCCCGCTTTGTTTGTATGCCCACCGTGGAATCAATAATCTGCAGCAGATTACTTGCGTTAGGGAAACGCACCATGATCTTGAGCAGGAAGCGATCAAGCTGCGCCTCTGGCAGAGCATAGGTGCCCTCCATCTCCAGCGGGTTCTGCGTGGCCAGCACAAAGAAGGGTTTTGGCAAGGGGCGTGTGGCGTCGCCAACGCTTACCGTTCGCTCTTGCATGCCTTCCAGCAGGGCCGATTGCGTCTTGGGAGTCGCCCGGTTAATTTCATCGGCCAGCACAATATTGGCGAAGATAGGGCCTGGCTGGAAACTGAAAACCCGTTTACTTCCCGTCGCACTGCCATCGCTTTGTTCGCTGACAATCGTCGTACCCACGATATCGGCTGGCATCAAGTCGGGCGTAAATTGGATGCGCGCGAATTTGAGTGAGAGTGCGTCGGACAGTGTCCGTACGAGCAGTGTTTTACCCAGGCCTGGCACACCTTCTAAGAGCACGTGTCCTCCCGCCAGCAGGGCGAGCAAGAGTTCGCGCACTACCAGCTCCTGGCCAATGACAATCGCGGTAAGCTCCTTCTCTAGCTGCTGGGCGATGTCTATAAACTCAGTAATATCGGACTCGGCGGGTTCCTCTTTTTGAAGATCATCGATAGCAGATTGCGTATCATGCCCATTCTGTGTACTTGCATCCTTCATTGGTACCCTGGGAACCGCATTTTCACCTGTATTTGCCATCAGTTCTCACTGTCCTTCTAATGCTTTGAAATAGCTGTGAACGAGATCTTTCATCGTGGGTGATATCGAGCTGTTATCAATGGCATCGTGTGCCATCTGGTTGTACTGCGCGATGACTTGAGAATATGGTACGGAGCTTCCGTTCTGAACGACGCCGTTGCTGCCATCATTGCTCTGCGTGCTGGTTCCGGAGCCAATCTTCCCTGGTACAGAGACTGGTTCGTTTTTCCCCGGTTTGTTGCCAGGGTTATCTCCCTTCCCTCCTTTATTGCCCTGGCCACCATTGCTTTCCTGGCCCTGTTGTTGCCCCTGTCCTTGTTGCTGTCCTTGTCCCTGTTGCTGTCCCTGGCCCTGTTGTTGCCCCTGGTTCAGTGATCTGGTGCCATCCGTTGCGGGGGCGAGCGCATTAGCCGACTGTTGCAGGCTTTTTGAGACCTGGTTGATGCTGTTGGACTGCGCTTGAGTAGTGGCATCCTGTGCGGCGGCCTTCTGCACGGAGTTGCTCGCGTCAGAGACCTCTCCCGGACTGCCACTTGCGACCGAACGGGCAAGCTGATGGAGAGAGGAGCTTAGATCAGGATTCTGCTGTGCCTGGTTGGCGGCTTTTTCCAGTTGTTGTGCCAGTTGCGCCCGCTGTGCCGGTGTCATCTTGCTCACTTGATCGGCAAGCTTTTTTAATGCTGTTGCTAACCCCTTGTTATCATTCCCGGCCAGCGCTTGCCCGAGCGCGCTCAAGCTAGCGTTTGGACTGCCCTGCAGCGATGAGCTGGCCGCTTGCTGCGCCTGCACCTTATTAGTAGCCTGCGGATCCCTCAGTTGATTGAGCCTGGACTGTGCTTCAGCAATTGCCTGCTGTGCCTGTGCCTCATTCCTGGCATTTTGCAGTTTTGCCTGCAGCTCACGCAGAATCTGATCGATCTGTGTGCGTTCTGCCGCGGGTGTATTTGTCTGTTGCAAGGCGACTGAACGCACGTGATTGATGGCCGCGATTTGTTTGGCTATACGCGCCTGGAATGCTGCCTGTTGCTGCAGGACACCTGTCATTGGATTCGGCAAGAGCAACAGCAATACCAGAATGGCGACGACAACGGCCGCCGTAAAAAGGCTCGAGCGCCCGGGTCGCAGCGGGATAGCTGTTCCTGGTGAGTGCTTCCCCAAATGCTTCAAGGCGTCCCGTCGCTGGAGGCCGAAAAGCGGCGCATTTTCGTTACGCATCTCCCATGCCGTGCTCAAGCGATCGTGCAACGAAAGCAAGGCATCAATCAACCGCGTGGCGCGGGCCAGCGAGGGGCGAAACCATAGAGCTGCGCCAAATGCAACGAGCAAACAGGCTATCACGATACCTATGGCCCAATATGGAGCGGTTGCCCATGGCAGCAGACGCGCGACCAGCAGCATGAGACATGCCAGCATCAGCCCCGCGAGCGCGCCTCTCGCCGTCCAGCTTAGTACCTGTTGCAATATCAACCGTCTGCGCCAGGGGTGCAGGGCTGCTGTCAATTGCTCGCCACTGCTGCCTGCTATTCTCGAACGAACCTTTGCCTGGCTCGAAGGTGCCGCGCTGGCCATACCTCTCACTCCCTCTTTCTTCAGGTCGTTGCTACCACTTTATCCTTTGGTCGTCTCTTTTCCATCAATCGCGAGAGGCGACCAATAGGATTTGGTTTCACAAGCCACACACTCAGCAGAAGCAATACGATGGTCAGCAATAGGTTGATGATGATGAAGGTGATCCAGGGTGCGAGACTCGTGCCATAGAATGAGTACGAACCAAGTGGCGATCCTGGCCCTAATGTAAAAGTGCTGATCATAGCAAGAATAGGATTACCGATAAAGATCAGGGTCGCTTGCGCATTGTTATTAAATGGTACATTGAGTTGGAGCAAGAAACTCAGCAGCCAGGGTGTGATTACCCACATGATGCAAAACATGTAGGCTATGGCGGTAGATACTGGGGGACGCTTCAAGAGCGTCGAGCAAAAGAGACCGAAGGTCCCCACTACGATCGCTGTGACAATGAAGACCAGCGTTGTTTGCAGCACCTGTGCGGGCCCTACTCCCCCGAAGAAGAAGACCAGGCTAAAAAGTGGGATAGAGGCAGCTATCAGCAAAAAGGCATTAGCCAGCCCGGCAACCAGTTTGCCCGCTACCAGTTCAAAGGCGGAGAGCCGCGAGCACAACAGCAGGTCAAAGGTCTGCCTCTCCTTTTCACCATTGATGCTCGTTGTTGTAAAGGCGGGAGTGATGAACATGATCAGAGAAAGCTGGACAAATACCAGCAGTGTGTAGAGACCATAGCCCAGCGTGCTCACGGTATAACCGTTGGAGGGGTTGTTACGACTGATAAAGAGAAATCCCAGCAGAGTCATCACCAGCAGGTAACTGATAAGCACCCAGATGGTGCGTTCACGGCGCAGCCGTAAGCGTAATTCTTTTGTGAGCAAGGCTGCGAAGGTCATGATGGACTGCTTCCTTCTGTAATACTCATGAAAACTTCTTCAAGGCGGCCACCGCTGCTGCGCGGCGCAAAAGAAACAACGGGTATACCCTCAGTAATGAGCCTGGCAAGTACGCTGTGCAGCGCCCGGTCGTCACCCGTAAACTCTGCCTGCAACAGGTCACCATTTTCTTGTCACGTTATTGATACCCTCTATTTCTTTGAGCAATGCTGTTGTTTCAGGCACACGCTCTAAAACGCGAATTTCAATCTGCCTACCCCCTCCTATGCGCCGCGTTACGTGCTCGACATCTCCTGCTACCACCAGCTGCCCTCCCTGGATAATGGCGATGTCGGTGCACATTTCCGCCAGTTCAAGCAAATCGTTCACGGTGCTGGCCTGCTTTTTGCGTGGGATACCATGGATACCCGCATAAAATTCGAGGTATTCTACCGCGGTCAGGTCGGGGTAAACACCGAAAAAGTCCGGCATATAGCCAACCTTTCTTTGAATGAGGGCCGGTTGCCTGACAACCTCTTCGCCGTCGAACCAGACTTCTCCTCTAGTCGGCGCTAGCAGCGCCGCCAGGATACGTATGAGCGTTGTTTTCCCAGCTCCATTTGGGCCAATCAACCCGTAAATCGAGCCTTGCGGTATCTGCAAGCTGAGGCCTTTCAGCGCGTCAACTTTACGATAGCTTTTATAAATATGCTGTATCTTGATCATAATGCCCTTTTCTCAAGAGGCGTTGCCTTGTAGGTCGAGTGTTGGCTTACCAAAGAGTATGGTACCTGCTGTGCTATCCTGATTTGATAGTTGCAAAAGTACTCGCCCATCCGAGCTGATATACGCTTTTGTATCTGACGTCGAAAACGTAGTCCCACTGACTTGTATCGTATCCCACGCACCTGTCTCCCAGTTATATAAGTGCACCTGCAGCCGGCTCGCATCAACGACTGGCCCTGTAGAGGTCACATTAGGTTGGCTGTTGATTTGTGTGAGGTTGGTGGGCTGTGAAAACCGTAAACTGCTGACCTGTTGTTTTGCCCCTGGAGGCACAGCGTACTCGAAAGTCGTACTGCCTGTAGTCATCGTATAGGCTCCTCCATACTCGTATTGTACATTGGTGCCCTGTACATCGATCAGTTGTCCCGTAATAAGGTCTGTCGGCAGGTTTGTTGCGCTGGAGAGATATACACTCAGGGGCGACTCTATCAGGGTCTCCTGCAGTCCCACTGGAGAAAAGCCATTGATCATCACCTGGTTCGTTTCCTCTGTCGGTTGATCCGCCCAGCCAATCAGCGTGGCGGAAGAACCTGCCATCAACAATGGATCGCTGCCATCTGCCACCGCAAGACCTGAACCTCCATTGTAATAGATGGCATTACCATTCGAATACGCGACGACTCTACATGTGCCGCCACCACATCCATTAGAGAGTCCATTTTCACCACTTAGCGCTGTCAAAATCGCCATATGACGTTGTAACTCGTTCGGCGGTGCTGTACTATTCATGTTGATGCCATAAGGGGTAGTCAGGCCATTGCTATTAGCCATGTCATCAGCGAGCGACATTCCCGGATTGGCGGAAGCATTGTTGATGCGCAGGTTGATTTCCGTGCTCTGGCCTGCCGCTAGATGCCCGATACGCGCGAAGCTATTGGTCATTAGCACATAAACATCACTCAACCCGTAATTGAGTGTATTGGTAACTCTCCCGCTCAAAGTGCCGTCCCGCAACACTAATTGCGAAACGATACCACCACGTACCTGGCTGTCCTTATCCACGAGTAGCGAGCGCGTGGTCGAAAAACTTACCCCTTGTAGACTCACTTCCGTTCCGTTCTGCCCGGGTGAAATCGTTGCCTGTGTTCCTGAATCTGTGGGCGGCCCCTGGTTGTTCTGATCTATCGCGGGCTGAACCAGGCCATTGCCTGGAATGTACACGTGGTAATCGCCCTGATTCAGGAGAAAAACTCCCATATATGTCGTAATGTGAGCAGATGATCCCCCATTGTTCAGTTGAACGATCGAGACCCTGTTGCTTAATATCGCTGCACCCTTCTGCTGAATGGCTATCCCATACGTGAGCAAGGAGAAGATAACGATACTGCTCAGCACGATACGCCAGTTCCAGTCGCGTTTCTTGCGCCAGCGGATGATCAGGAAACGCACCGGCCCAAGGATAACAAGATACCCAAGCACCAATACTATGAGCAACCACGGTGAAGGGAAGGCATTTGTCAACAGATTTTCCAATACTCCTCCCAGACCAGCCGTTAGCAACGCGCTGCTTGCGGAAAAACCATTAGTGGTATTGAGCAGCTTATTCCCCAACCCGCGTTGGACAAGTCCCTTCCACAGTGTACTTGCCCCTCCCCAATTCACTACAGGATCCAAAGTTGGATCGAATGCCAGGTAGCAGATAATACCATTTCCCTGGTGTTCCTGCACAATGAGCGGAATCCCCCCTGCTGCCAGGACAACGGTTCTTTGCGCCGTCTTGTCGGTTCCCGGGTCTAAGATCGCTGTGCTGATTGGTATAGCAGCATTTGTCGTCACCGGAACGGCATGTTGGCCCGTTCCCGCCCTGGGAGGTCCTGCAACCGGCAGGATTTGTGTCCCTGCTGGCAGTGTACCGGTCCCCATATTTGTCAATGGTACCATACTGGTGGGTAGTGCGCTGAGGGTTCGCTTCCATTCGGGTCCACCCACTTCAATCAGTGCCCCTCCCTGGTTGACCCAGGTCTGTAAAGCGATCAACTGCTTGTTGCTCAGCGTACTCGTTGTGAAGTTGTCCAGCACAATCAAGTCAAAATTATTCAATACCGCTGCTGTTGTCGGCATGGTGCTGGCATTGAGCATCTCAACAATCATTGAGCCACCCTGGTTGGGCAGGGCGATACTGTAGAGAGGATTAAAACCTGTGTTTTGATCGGAGAGAATCCCTACAAAAGCATCATTTGATCCGAGCGAGGTAATAGTGCTTATTTGCGAGCGCACCACATTCCCATCGCTATCGAGCAGGCTGACTTTGATATGCTGCGGCCCCACCCCACCAAGATTGATTGGTATATACGTGGTTATCTGTTTTTGCGCGCCGTTGGCCAGGTTGATTGGCTCGCTGTAAAGAGATGCTATCGCAGCGTTGCTGAACCCGCCATAAGGAGCCGGAGCATTCACTGAAAGTGATCCACTGAAATCCGCACCGCTATTACTCAATGTAACCTGGAATGGCACCCAATTTCCATCCCTATAGCGCGCGTTGAAACCCGCGTTCACCTGCATGGTTGGTCCGTTAGCCACTGCTTTTGCTATGTGTGCCGATATGCCTGGAAAAGAAAGCATAACAGCAATGCCCAGCGTGAAGATCAGGCAGCACCTGAACATCATTCCAGGAGCAGGTCCGCGCAGTAATCGTAGATTCCAATTCAACATAGCCGGCGCCTCTCTATGATCATCTGGCTCTAGAGCCGGGGTTTCTCTCCTTGATAGACACATTTCGATGCCACGACAGGAGGATCGAACATGCTCCCTCCTCTTGATTGTAATAGTAACTTCAAAGGTTCAGCAATCTCTGCTTTTTTCTGTGGAGCATTCAACCACGGCATCATAACGCGCACTTGTTACCTTACGCTGCCTGCCCTATAGCTCTTCCCCCATGACTACCTTGACGCCTTCTGGTCCACCAATAATCGCCCGTTCAGTCATATTAAGGAATAACCCCGTCTCTACCACACCGGCGATACTTTTAAGCTGCGTTTGTAACTCCTCTGGTTCCCGAATCCCACCTGGGAAAGAGCAATCGAGAATCATATTGCCATTGTCAGTAACAAACACCTGGTCTTCTTTATACCGCAATTGGACGATTGCTTCAAGGGCTTCCAGGCGCCTGCGTACGAGAGGTAACGCGAATGGCACTATCTCGACGGGTAAAGGAAAGTGCACTCCCAGTAACAGGACTTGTTTAGTCACATCCCCGACCACTACAAAACGCCGTGCCGCGGAGGCAACTATTTTTTCACGCAAGAGCGCGCCTCCTCCACCTTTGATCAAGCATAATCGAGGATCGATCTCGTCTGCCCCATCGACGGCAAGATCAAGCTCAGGATGCGCGTCGAGAGTAGTAAGGGGAATGTTCAACTCACGCGCAAGTTGCTCAGTTGCGTTTGAAGTGGGAACCGCTCCAACGATCTGTAGGCCCTCCTGTATGCGCAGGCCAAGATAGCGCACTACATAACTCGCCGTTGAACCTGACCCCAGGCCAAGCACCATACCATCTTCGATGAGTCTTGCGGCAGCCTCTCCTGCCAGTTGCTTCCAATTATCTTGCTGAGTAGTGTCTTGCATGAAAGTTCCTCGTTTCCCCGGTACCCACAAAGGATGTCACTATATACTAATGCTCTCGTCATTGTGCCGATATAAAATCGGCCTTACCCAACCCGATTCGAGTATAGCATTTTTCATGCAAGAACACCAAAAAGAACCTCTCTCAATACCTCCACCGAAAATACTTGTCATCCTGTTAGCATCGTGATACACTTTGCAAGGAAATTAGGGCTGCCCAACCACTATGAGCATATTTGCACGGATTTTTGGCGAATGCGCTGGCAAAAATCCGCAATCCAGTTGGTTGACCAGCGAACAGTAAACCCGTTGAGGTAGTAGCAGCAATGTCTGAGCTATGGCACATACTCCTGGTTGAAGATGATGACTATCTCAACCAGAGCATTGTCAATTCGCTCCGCAAAGATGGATATATTGTCCAGGGGGTCAAGAGTGGAGCGGAGGCAATACGCTTAGTCTGGTCGGAAGAGTACGACGTCGTAATTGGTGACCTCAGAACGCCAGGGGCAGACGGTTTCGAAATGCTTCAATGGCTCAGATCATTTCGCCCAAAAACACGTATGATCATGGTTGCTGCCTCTGCTTCTGCCGCAGACCGTACACAGGCCCTGGAGGCCGGTGTCGTTAGCTACCTGTCAAAGCCTTTGGATCTCCACCAGCTCAAAGAAGAACTGCGCCGCTTGCTCCAGCAAACAGGATTTTCCGCCAGCCTCGACTCGTTCGACCTCCTGGACGTCATTCAAATTATCACGATGAGCCGCAAGAGTATCGCCCTCCTGGTGAATACTGGCCTCGAAGAACGCGGGATATTGCGCTTCCAGGGTGGAGAATTGATCTGGGTGGAGTACGGTATCTTACGCGGTGAGGAAGCGTTTTTCGCCCTTGCTGCCCACAAAAACGGCACCGTGATACATCAGCCCTGGAATGAACAAATTACTCCCAATGTCAGACAGCCGCTTTCGCGCCTTATTTTCCAGGCTCTACAGTATCGCTCGAAGTATGCAGCTATGCAGCAGCCTACTGGCGAACAAGAAGCCATTGCTCATACTTCGGTAACGCTTGCGGATGCGTTAGATGACGATCGCCCATTTATTACTCTTGAGACGGTACAGGATGATGGCTTTGATGAGGCATTTGAGGTATTTAAGGAACACGTGGAGGATGAAGAGATGGTAAGCAGAGGCAAAGGAAATAACGAGTACAGTGGAAGCGCAGAGAATAACGAGGCTGCGGAATGGTGGCAGCAACCGGCCGTCATGCCACCCGTGAGCAAGAGCAATGGTGATGGTCAAACAGTGACCGATCCTGATCTCCCGCGGAATGGCAGCCAACCGTTCCCCGGTCCAGGATTACCGAGCAGTTGCCTCGTAAGCAGTCCACCGGAGCACAAAAGCCCCTTCCCAAAACTACCGGGAAAAAAACACCGAGTTCCCCTGAGTGGACGCCTCCAGAGCAGGAGACTCCGTCAAACGGGCACCTGCAAAGTCTCTCTCCCTCGCGGGAAACGAGCGGGGCTCTGCCTGTTGAAGAACTGCGAGAGGGCGATTCTCCAACGCTGACAAAAATGGGCAGGATAAGCTCACAACGGGTAGCCAGGGGGAACTATGCCGCGCTACTTGCCGCCCTGCAAACCCTGGGGTATTCTATTACCGGCTTTATCGCCACGGCGGTCGCCAGCCTGGATGGAAAACCTATTGCCCAGGTTACTATGGATGATATTGATATTACCCGCATGTGCTCGTATTTCAGCACGATCCTGCTAGGGGTTCTCCAGTCATTGAATGAAGGGAACGGGGGAGACTACGAGGATATGGTCATCACCAGCGCTAACCGCCGTATCCTGTTACGCATTGTTGGTAGCAACAAAGATGCCTTTCACGTGCTCATTACAACTCGTGAATCAGAGCCGCTGGAGAGCCTGGAAGTAATGGCAAATGTCGAAGCAGCCCTCGCGGCCGCATTACAATAGAAGTATCAGAAAAACCTGCCTAAAGGAAACAAATGAGCGAAAAACATACCCTGACTGAAGAAGAGAGAAAAATAAATCGCAGATCCTTCATCATAGGAATGTGCATCGGACTGGCCTTCATCGTCCTCTTCATCATACTCTACTTCGCGGGATTAATCAAATAGTTTTTTCAATTCAGTCATCAAATCCTGCTCTTTGCCTGCTTCTGTAATTCCTGTTGTATCAACAGGAACTTCCGGCTCACCCTTGGCCCCTTTATCCCCCTTGTCTCCTCCAGCTACTTTCTTCACAGGAGCATTCGCTTGCGGCTGCGGTGGGAGCAATGGAGACGGTTCCGGCTTTCCTTCATGGAGCAGAGGGAGGTCTCGTAGAGGTTTATTTTTAGCTTTGAGATCACGCATCTGGCGCTCGATCACCTGGTCTTCAGAGAGCTGGTCAAGTTGTGCCTCAACATCCCGGCTGTGCAGATCTGCCAGTGCTCGTGCACGTGCCTCGGCCTCTAAAACAGCATCCTGTGCGCGCATCGCCCGCTCTTTCTCTTTAACCCCACCTGATTTACTCATTGAGTCAAAAACCCGTTGCTGAAGGAGCGCATTGCGCTTGCGTGTGACGAGCAATTCGACGGTCGTCTCAACCTCGGAGATCTTTGCTTCAAGCTGGCGTAGCGCCCCACGCATCGTAATTACCAGCTGTTCCTGCTCCTTTTGCATCTGCTGGTAACGGTTTGCTTGCTTGAGGATATCGTTATAATGAGTCAGAGCCGTTCGTGCAGCTGTATCATTATTCTGTTGGACCGCCTGCTCCGCTTTTTTCAACCAGGCCTCCGCCTCAGCCACTTTCTCTTTGCTGCGCTTTTGTTTACAATCACCTTTGCCAGGGTGAGCTATTTCTCGCCCGGTGTAGCCTCGACGGTGCCGGTGGTACCATTGACCTTCGCACCGTTTGCACTCCCCTGGTCCCCATCTTGATTCGCCAGGGCCGGCACACGGCTCATCAGGTCACCGATACGCGTACCGCTCAGCAGCTCAAAGAGCGCCGGCACCTGCGCGACCATGTTGACGATATCACCAGTCAAGCGACTGGCACCAAGTCCATGTCCATCAGTCCCGGCGCCAGTAGAGACGATGGTGACCTTGTCAACCTTGCTCAACGGCTCGGCAATCGCGCGCACGATTTCAGGCATACCCGTCAGCAGCTTATCCAACACTGCTGCCTGGTTGTATTCATGGAATGCGGCGGCTTTAACTTTCATCGCATCAGCTTCGGCTTCACCTTTGGCGCGGATGACCTCTGCCTCTGCGAGACCTTTAGCCTTGATAACCTCAGCGTCGGCCATACCACGTGCGCGGTTGGCTTCTGCATCCGCCAGTCCACGAGCTTTGTTAGCCTCGGCATCACCGATACCGCGTGCTTTGGTGGCATCGGCCTGACCTTGAGCCTCCAGGAAAATGCGTTGTCGCTCGGCTTCCGCCACCGTCTCAACGCGCCGTCGCTCGGCCTCGGCCGCTTTCTGGATCGTCGCTTGCAACTCAAACTCACGGCGTTGGATTTCGGCCTGCTGCACTTTAATCTGCGCGTTCTTCTCAACCTCGGTCACTTTGACTGCCTCGGTGACCACCTGCTGCTGCATCATGTTGGCCTGAATATCGTAGGCCTTGTCAGCGGACGCCTGTTGCTTTTTTACTTCGGCGTCAAAGGAGGCTTTTTTCAAGGACAGGTTGCGCTGCGATTCCGCCTGGAATCCCAGCGACTCGGCCTCAGCCTTGACACGCTGCTGATCGGCGGCAGATTTGGCAACAGCAGCTTCTCGCGCGGCGTTCGCCTGCTGAATCTGTGTGTCGCGTTGTCCCAGCGCGGCGGCAATATCGGCCTGCTTGCGAATCTCTACAATCTGTGGGCGGCCCATGTTGGTGATGTAGTCGTTCTTATCACGTACATCTTTGATCGTGAAAGAGATGACTTCCAGTCCCATCTTCTCCATATCAGGAGTGACGGTCTTGAGCATCTTGGAGCCGACATTCTCAGGGTCTTTCACCAGGTCTTCAACAGTCAACTGACCAACAATGCCGCGCAAGTGACCTTCCATCACCAGGCGGATCAGGTTCTCGCGCTCGTCCTGTCTTTTACTCAGGAACTGCTCCGCGGCGGTCTTGATGCTCTCTTCGTCAGATCGCACCTTGATCTGCGTAACTGCCTCGACATTAACCGCCACTCCCTGCGTCGTATACAGATCCTGCGACGGTGCCACATCAAAAGACATCAATTCGAGTGAGAAATCCTGGGCTCGCTGGTACAGGGGTACGACGAAATGCGAACCGCCAGTGATAACTCTTGTTCCCCCCGCTCCATAGACGATCAGTGCCTGGTTCGGACCAACTTTGCGCAGTAACCGCCCGACGATCTGGAGGACAACAAAAACGACGATCACGATGGCCACGACACCTGCCACTAAGAGTATTAAAGGATCCATGCCTGTTACTCCTTTTGTAAATCTTTGCGTATAACTAATTGTGATTCTGCTTTGTCTGATTCTTCGAGTAATGCGCGTAACTTTGCTAGCTCATCGACATTTGGCGATGCGCCCTGTGCTTCTTCCTCCTCGTTAATAAATCGTTCCCAGGTCTCGACCTCTGCAATCCCTCTTTGATAGTTGACGACGACCACTTCCTGGTCGCGCTCAAGGCGGCGTCCATCAATACTGCGCGCCGTAATGCTCTTGCGCATACCACCGGGGGATATATAGATGATCTCACCCAGCCCATTTTTCGGGATAGCAATGCTCACTTTTCCCAGTAACCCTGTACGATCGGAGACATCCTGTACCGTCGCTCCCTCGCTATCGCCAAACACGCGCGCGAGCATGATCAGCATCAGCATCGCGATCACTAAGCCACCCACTCCCACAAATGCTATGATCAAAGGCAGTACCAGGTGGGTCGTATTATGGAAAACGTAACCAAAGAAACCGAATCCCAGCAGGAATAGCACAATGGTCATGGGATTGACATAAGACATCACCTGGAAGGCATTCCCTTGTCCACTATGGGTCCCTGCTTGCTGGGTGGTTGGTGCATGGATGGGTGAGTGAACCGTTCCATGGCTGGCTACATGTGTCCCGCCGGTGTGTCCAACAGCATGTCCAACGGCGTGACCTACAGCCGGCCCGACACTATGCGTTGCGCCATGCCCTACTGCGGGTAAATGGAATTGATGTGCAGCTGCGTGCCCCGTCCCTCCATGACCCAGGTTTCCTAAGATTGCTGACCCGATCAAAAAGAGCA
>VBHS01000134.1 GCA_005881295.1 Chloroflexota bacterium | reverse complement strand
TGGAGATACTGGCTCCGGATGTGCTTGACTATGAACCGCATCTTGCCCTTTTCAGTGGTACACAGGGGTTAGACCTGTTAGAACGCTTCTTCAAGGAAGCGCAACAATCAGGGAAGCTGAAGGAACATGCGGTTTTGTTGTTGGAAATTGGCTATCAACAGCGTGAAAGGCTTGTTCATTTGCTCAGTAATCTCTGGCCGCAGGCGTCCGTGACATTTGAAAAAGACTTTGCCGGGTGGGATCGTTTGTTAAAGGTGGTATTGTGAATGAAGGAGGAAATCCATAAGTCAGGTGGGTGGTAGCTGCTTGAGATAAACATACTATTTGTTTGCGTTTTCTTGAACGGAAGCTTATAATCGAACTACGGTACGAGGGTGTATAGCAGCGCTAAGCACCCAGATGTGCAGGTGGTGAAAGATCATCTCCTCAGGGGGGTAGGCAGGAGCGTTTTTTATGGTTCAAGCAGATATCTTCTCCATGCATAGGTTGTTACTCGTCCCACCCGGCATTCCAGATATAATAACGCTATTGATTGGTGGAGTAGCTGCATTTCTATTCGCTTACCTGCTGACTTTTGCGGTGAGAGCATTGTGCTATAAGCTAGGCTGGCTTGACCAACCGGCGGCACGAAGGGTACATACAAAAGCCGTGCCTCGCCTGGGTGGTGTAGCAATGTTTGTGGCTTTTGCGCTTGCCTCATTCCTTTTCTACAAACCCGGTTCGAGTAATGAAGTCATTATTTACTGGTTACTCATGGCTGCTTCTTTGTTCCTGGTGATTGTCAATGCCTACGATGATATTGTGGGACTAAAACCACTGCCAAAGATCCTGGCGCAAACCATCGCCGTGCTGATTATTCTCGGACCCTGGGATGGGGTCTTCCATGGGATACTGCTGTTTACCTTCAATAACCCCTTTGGTAGAGAGATAATGAATCCTAACTTGCCATGGTATCAGCAACCCACGTTTTTTCTGTTCATTCACCCGGCTTCACCTGCTACCCAACCAGGCATAAGTTTGGCAGCCATCCCTGCTGTCTTACTCACCTGGTTCTGGGCTGCTGGTATGATGAATACGGTGAACTGGATCGATGGAATGGATGGTTTGGCGACGGGCGTTGTAGGAATTGCCGGCCTTTTTATCACGATCATTAGTTTTATATTGCAGCAACAGAGTATTGCAATTCTTGCTGCTATCTTCACCGGGGCAGTTCTCGGTTTTCTTCCTCACAACTGGAATCCCGCGAAGATTTTCATGGGTGATAGTGGTTCAATGTTTTTAGGTCTGGGGCTGGCCGTACTTTCGGTTATGGGCGGGGCGAAGTTAGCGCTAGCGCTGATGGTACTTGGTGTGCCTATTATTGATGTTGCTGTTGTGATCATGAACCGCATCCGGCGACGCCAATCTCCCCTTCACTATGACAAGACACATTTGCACCACCGTCTAATGGCCACTGGTTTGAGCGTCAAGCAAATCTGTTATGTCATGTACGGACTGGCACTGATTTTCGGATTGTTGGCTGTGACGCTTTCGGGAATACAACATTATGCCCATTTTTTCAAGTTTATCGGCCTCGGGCTGGTTGTGCTGACAATGGTCGGGTTGATTATATGGATGGACTATCGGCAGCGTCAAAGGGGAGTGCGTATCAATTTAGGTGGCCCTGAGACGCCGCCGAATGGAGATGCAAAAGAGAGAAGCGACAGCGATGAGAAAGCCGAAGCTATAACGCAGCAGGGCTCGAAGTTCATCAACTCAAGCCCTGGCCGATCACGACCTGATTCTCCGTATGATGAGCAATTGCATGCGCGGTTTCCTCATTGAACATGCGGCGCAGGAAGTAACCGGTAAATGACTGTTCGTTCTCTGCAACCTCTTCTGGTGTGCCTTGAGCGATGACTTCACCGCCATCGTCTCCACCTGCTGGCCCCAGGTCGATAATCCAGTCTGCGCTCTTAATTACCTCCATGTTATGTTCAATCACTACAATCGAGTTACCATT
>VBHS01000133.1 GCA_005881295.1 Chloroflexota bacterium | reverse complement strand
ATCGTGCGCTCCCGGTCTATCGTGAGCACGGTAGAAGACATGGGCCAACTTGCGATAGAGGATATCGGTGATCAATGTACTTTTGCCAGAGCCAGAGACGCCTGTCACAACCACGAATTCTCCCAGAGGGACATCAACGGTGATGTTTTTGAGGTTGTTTTCACGCGCTCCTCTGATCGTCAAGGAATGACCATTCCCTTCTCTACGCTGCTCGGGCAACTTAATGCGGAGGCGCCTGGAGAGATAATCTCCGGTAAGAGATTTAGCATTAGCCGCAATTTCATCGAAAGTGCCCTCTGCAACGACCTCGCCGCCATGTTCTCCTGCACCAGGGCCAATATCAATGATGTGATCGGCAGCACGCATAGTGTCCTCATCATGTTCAACTACCAGCAGCGTGTTACCCAGGTTGCGCAGGCGTGCCAGCGTCTTAATCAAACGCTCATTATCGCGCTGGTGGAGGCCAATACTTGGTTCATCAAGAATGTAGAGCACTCCCATCAATCCCGAGCCGATCTGCGTTGCCAGGCGTATGCGCTGTGCTTCTCCACCAGAAAGACTGGCGGCGGCCCGATCCAGGGTCAGGTATTCCAGGCCGACATCGACCAGGAACTGGAGACGAGCACGAATCTCTTTGAGCACCTGCCGGGCTATAAAGCGTTCTCGCTCAGTTAACGTCACCAGGACAAGAGGTTCATGAAGATCAATCTTCGCATACGGATCACTTTTAACAGGGTTACCGTTTCCATTTTTCTTTTTCCCCTGTCCATTTCCGCTTCCGTTAGTAAAAGAGATCGCGCTCTCTGCATTTACCGTAGCTTCAGCCTCTAAGTCTTTGAAAAAGCGTTGAGCCAGCACAATCGAAAGATTGGTAATCTGTACAATGTTTCGTTCGCCCACGGTGACGGCCAACGCTTCCGGTTTGAGTCGCGCCCCATGGCAGTCGGGACAAATACGTGCCGACATATAGTTTTCAATGTCTTCGCGTATACCTTCGCTGTCAGTCTGCTTGTAGCGGCGGTCCAGATTGGGAATAACCCCCTCAAAGTTGGTCGTGTACTTTCGCGTATGCCCATGTTGGGGGGTATAGCGAATAGTCAGCGGTTCAGGCGTGCCATAGAGCACTATCTGACGTTGCTCTTCTGTCAGTTCACGCCAGGGTGTATCAAGGCTAAAGTCATATCTTTTCGACAGAGCTTCCAGTATAGACGCATGCCATTGGCTGCCATTGACTACCTTGCTCCAGGGCACTATTGCACCTTGCAACAGGCTCAATTCAGGATGGCTTACGATTCGCTCCACGTCGATCTCTAATTGTGTGCCGAGACCTGTACAGGTGGGACATGCACCATGTGGACTGTTAAAGCTAAAGGAACGAGGAGCCATTTCAGGTAAACTAATTCCACAGTAAACACAGGCCGCCTTCTCCGAAAAGAGAATCTCTTCTCCGTCAATAATTGAAACCAGTACAACTCCGCCACCGAGTTTCAGCGTTGTCTCCAGCGAGTCGGAGAGCCGCTGTTCCAATGCAGAGTCCCCTTTTTCTTTTTGAGGTTGGGTAGGTATTACCCCTGAGGACAATTCGTCATCCCTTATTTGTTCGTTATGATCTTCAGCATTGACATCATACAACGCAGGGCGCTCTGCAACCTTTTTCAGGTTGGAACGCTGCCTGAATGCTGAAAGGTTATTCTCATTATCGTCAGTGGAAGTTGTTGCACGTTCGTGGCGGATAACCAGGCGGTCAACAACTACCTCGATGGTATGTTTTTTCTGTTTGTCGAGATCGATTTCGTCGCTCAGATCGTAGATCTTGCCATCGACGCGTACACGTACATATCCCGCGCGACGCATCTCCTCGAAGATATTCTTATACTCGCCCTTACGCCCCTGTATAAGTGGCGCGAGTAGCATAATACGAGAACCTTCCGGCAGACCGAGGACCGCGTCAACGATTTGCTGGATAGTTTGCTGGCTTACCTCTCGACCGCAATTAGGGCAATGTGGATGGCCAATACGAGCATACAGCAATCGCATATAGTCGTAAATCTCGGTAACTGTTCCTACCGTCGAGCGTGGATTATGTGTCGTTCCCTTCTGATCGATAGATATAGCCGGAGAGAGCCCATCGATGTGGTCGACATCTGGCTTTTCCATTTTATCCAGGAACTGACGGGCATAAGCGGACAGCGATTCTATATAACGGCGTTGTCCTTCAGCAAAGATGGTGTCGAAGGCAAGGCTACTTTTGCCCGAGCCTGAAAGTCCTGTGATCACGACAAGCTTATCACGGGGTATAGTTACATCGATGTTTTTTAGATTGTGTTCGCGAGCTCCACGAATTACGATTTTGTCTTGAGGCATAATATAGGACCACCCATCCCACAAAATGTTAGCCCACAGGTCGTCGTTAATTCAGACAAGGCTTATTTGCAAAACCTGTGGGCTACAATTTGTTGATACAAACGTTCGATATCAGTCATTATAATACAATATAATGTCAAGGGACAACCAAAACGGGTCGACCGTCTCTTCGAGCAAGGTCATTCTTGCTTCCTACTTTGTTTAAACAAACATTATCGTAGCCTTTATTTCCTATGCAGTCAATCCGCTGATAGGCTATACTGTAAGAGAGTGGAAAGTCGAATCTTCTTGTACCTTGCTTCTCCAGGCTGTATCTGGTACATTCAAAATACACACTTTAAATTGAAACTGGTGATAAGCTATGCACAGGAGCCTGCATGAACGTTGAACTTGATTTTGAGAAACGGTATCGCTTAGTACGGGAGGTAATTGAAACTATCGTCCTTACCATCTTGATGTTTCTGGTGATCCGCCTGGCGGTGCAGAATTTCAATATTGAAGGGATGAGTATGGAGCCCAGCCTCCATGATAAGGAATTGATCCTTGTTGATAAGTGGACCTATCTTTTTCATGCACCTTCGCGTGGTGACGTCGTAGTTTTTGTAGCGCCGACACATTCTGATCAAGATTATATCAAGCGCATCGTTGCCCTCCCTGGTGATACAATCACCATCCATGATACCACCGTGATCGTGGATGGCGTTACATTGAACGAGACCTATGTTGATCCGCATCACCAGGGCAATGTCTACGCCTACAAAACCATTTCCAACATGATCATCCCGCCAAACGACTATTTTGTGCTGGGCGACAATCGCATTGGAAGCTCTGATTCGCGTGATTGGGGAATATTGCCACGTAGCAATATCATTGGACGAGCTGCGCTTGTCTATTGGCCCCTTGGGCAGAGCAATAATGGGCTTCTACCAAATGTATCCTCTGTCTTTGCAAAAGTTCATCAAGCGGGCAACATCCCTAGTTCCCGGCATAACGGAGTTGCGGTTGATATAGATGGCATGCTCCTTCTTCTTATACCCTGTTTTTTCGTCATGATGTCGCGACGCTACCCAATTAAGGCAAGATCAGGGAAGGGGAATAGTTGGCGTGCCCGTAGGCAGCGGTAGGCCACCCGGGCCACCTGTAGGTGTCGGACTGCTAGTCGATGTACCTAGTACCAGGTCCATTTCCTGATTGTTGAGTTGAACGGAAACAACAGAATGATTTATCCTGGCTTGAGCATCGGCCAGGTGCCTATTTACGAGCGCTGTTATTTCATCTGGCGATAAAATGAGTCCCGCGACACCATCGACTGTGACGTTGGTAATGACAAGATGACCTTGTTTCGCCTGCGGCACGCCAGTTACTGTACTGTCGAATCCGTACACTTGAAATTGCATATTCATTGTGTTTGGTGTGATGTGTATCTGCATATTTTTCACGATGTCATTTGGAGAAGAGTTAAGGACCAGCAGGTTGTTGAGGAGATTTTCAGTTACTTTAACAGAGCCAGCGGGAGCTACGGCGACCTGAGCGGGTATATGGTTGACTGCATCACTTAAAACGCTATCAAGTTTGTTCTGAGCTTGATTGTTCAGGTAGGGCCGTAGCAGCAAGAACCAGCCTCCTACAAGCACCAATAGCAGCAGGAGAATAATGGTCAAACCTACAAAGCATCCCCTTCCTCTGCGGCGAGTTTTTGTGTTTCCGCTGCTGGCAAGGCTATTCACTGCTGGTTGATAGTACGGGGATTGTTGAGGCTGTGCTGCCTGCGGTTGAAGCCGATGTTGCGTTGGTCCGTATGCTTGTGGTTGTGAAACTTGTTGATTACCTGGTCGCAATATCAGTGGTTCGATCTTCTGATTATCTAGTGGGAGAGTTGGTGGTTCAGCCCTGAATGCCTGTTGATATGGTGGTGCGGGATGAGCTGGAGTACTGTTGGGTCCGATGCTGGAGACGGGTTCACCACAATTGGGGCAGAAACGTGCATTCGCTTCTAAGGGTGCTTTGCATTTTATACAATTCATGGGTTATCCACCTTCTATCATTTGATGTAATTGCAGGGTATCCCGACCATTTGTATGTAAACTATACGCTGCTTTTGCACGTACGTCTATATACTACTTCACCAATTTAGAGGTTCAGCTCAAAATTCGCGATGTAATATTTCGTCCATCGAAGCGATGATGCGTTTTCGCATGGCAGGATCATTATTGAGCGTTGTAGCTACCTGTTCAATCAATGCGCTTTCCTGGGCTGAGGGAAGCGTGTAGCCATATTGTTGATGGACGGCAACTGCGGCGGCACGCCGGATTTTCTCATCATCGTTCAAATGAATTGGTGGCTGGCGCTGCGTGTTTCGTTCGCTCGTAACTCCAGGGGGGCTTTGACCTTTGAGCGGCGAGAGGCCGTCTGCGGCAAAGGGAACATCCGAGCCAATCAGGTGAGCCGAGTGTGGCGTCGCGCGATCAATGTGTACTACGGCGGTCTGGGCCGCCTCGTCAAGTTTAGAGATTGTGCCTTCCAGGTAGATAACTTCGGGAGCGCCCCAATAAACGCGCTCTCCAAGATGGAGGATCATATCTTGTTGCTCCGCTTCATTGCTATATTGACGTGTACATTATAGAATACGTAAGAGTACGAGGGAAGTTTCCGACGTCTTTCAGTGTTATATCTATCTGGTATCATACGTATACACTTTCTAGTTACACTATACGTAACGTCTCGCCACCTGCCAATTGTAAACACGTTTTCATAAAAGGACTTATTAGTACTATCATGCACGAGAAAAGTATACTTACATTAGAATATCCCAAAATCATGGCCAAAGTAGCGAAAGAAGCTGCTTTTTCTGCCAGTAAAGAGCTGGTGTTGGAATTACAGCCTACACCAGATCTACAAGAGGCACGGCGCCGCCTCGCCTATACCACTGAAGCTTCTCAGTTGATCGACCAGTTTCCTGATGCAGGAGTGGGGAGCGCTCACGACATTCGGGCCTTATTGGTTCGCGCGGCCCGCGAGGGTGTCCTCAGCCCACGTGATCTACTTGAAGTCCTTACCACAGCACAGAGTGCTATATATGTCGGGCGGTTGCTGGACAAGCTCGATGCCGAAGCTTTTCCCTTGCTCCATAGCTTAGGAGCAGATATTCCTCAGCGTCCACATATTGTGCGGCGTATCGAAGAAACAATCAGCGAGGAGGGTGAAGTACTCGATACTGCCAGTCCCACCTTGCGAAAGTTGCGCTTCGATATCCGTGGCGCTAACCAGCGTTTACAGGATCGTCTACGTACCCTGGTGAATGAATTTGGCAACGCTCTGCAAGAACATATCATCACGATTCGCAATGATCGCTATGTAGTGCCGGTCAAAGCCGAGAATCGTGGGCAGGTGCGTGGCATTGTACACGATCAATCTTCCAGTGGTGCGACGGTCTTCATTGAGCCAATGGTTGTGGTGGAGCTTAATAACAGACTACGGCAGTTGCAGATAGAGGAGCGCCAGGAGATTGAACGCATACTGCGTGTGCTCTCTCTAGAGATTGGGCATGAGGCAGAAGCGCTCAAAGCAGCTGTTGAACTACTAGCTGAGTTTGATCTCCATCTGGCCAAGGCTCGCTACGGGCGAATGACTGGTTCTACCGAGCCGCGTTTGAACGATGCGGGCCGCATCAACCTGCACGATGCGCGGCATCCTTTATTGACAGGTAAGGTCGTGCCAATCAGCTTCCACCTGGGCGGCGAATTTTTTATGGTGGTGATCACTGGTCCGAACACAGGCGGTAAAACAGTAGCGCTGAAAACGGTGGGCCTTTTGACGCTCATGGCACAGGCTGGTTTGCATATACCTGCTGAGGAGTTTTCAGAAGTTGCAGTCTTTGAGGATGTCTTCGCCGATATCGGCGATGAGCAGAGTATCGAGCAAAGCCTGAGTACTTTTTCGTCTCACTTGAGCCGCATTATTGAGATCCTACGCAGTATCGAAGCCGCGAAAGAGAGTGGAACGCCCGATATACGTGGGAGGCTGTCCGAAACGTTGGCCGGGAAAAACGCGCATCAGCAGCCGCGAGTACTGGTGTTGCTTGACGAGCTAGGGGCTGGCACTGATCCCAGTGAAGGTTCCGCTCTAGCGCGTGCAATACTCACCTTCCTGCTGGAAAGGCATGTGACGACAGTTGCTACCACCCATTATTCGGAACTTAAGGCTTTTGCTCACGAGCAGCCAGGAGTTGTCAATGCCTCGGTCGAGTTCGATATCGAAACGCTCTCGCCCACCTATCGCTTGAGTATCGGCCTGCCAGGTAGAAGTAATGCGCTGGCGATCGCCAATCGTCTTGGGCTCGATGACCGGATTATCGAGCGCGGTCGTGAGTTCCTGGGGAGTGCTGGCGTGCGCATGGAGAATCTGCTGGAAGGTCTGCAATCTGAGCGCAAAGCGGTGGAGGACGAGCGTTTCCATCTCAATATGGAGCGCGTTGAAGCCGAATATCAACGCAAACAGCTCGAGGAGGAACGACATAGACTGGAAGAGCAGCGGGTGAAAGTTCTCAACGAGGCACGTGCGCAAGCAGCACGCGAACTGGACGAGGTAAGAGCTTCGCTGGCCAAAGTCAAGGTTGACGTGAGCCGCGTGAATATGACCCGCGAGCGACTGGGGGAGGCCCGTCAAAGGGTGCAAGATCTCGAAGATAAAGTCACACGTATTCCAGAGCCACGTCGTTCCAGCAGGAGAGCTGGTGCAGATGCGGAAGCGATATCTGAAGCCAGCCAGGGACCATTGAAGATTGGTGATACAGTACGAGTGCTTAGTTTCGGTCAAAACGCTGAGTTGCTTGGCCTCTCGGCCGATCGCAGCGAAGCAGATGTACAGATGGGCCCCTTGAGAATCCGCGTCAATGTCGATAATTTAGAGCGACTGGGCAAGCGCCAGCCTGCAGCTGGTGAACGGGCGGCTCCATCAGTAGTTTTGCCTCGTTATGAAGATCGCCCGGAGGTAGCAATGCAGCTTGACATGCGTGGCTGGCGCGTTGATGCTGCTCTGGAGGAACTGGAAACCTACCTCAATGATGCTGCCATGTCCGGTATGTCCTCCGTACGCATCGTTCACGGCAAGGGTACAGGTGCGCTGCGGGCTGCCGTGCGCGAGCATCTTGCACATCATCCTCTCGTCAAGTCCTATACCTCGGCTCCTCCCCAGGAGGGTGGCGATGGGGTGACAATCGTGAAACTGAGCGTATAGAGTTACAACGACCATGAGAGACATCTTTAGTGGATGTCTCTCATGGTCGTTATTGGTGGTGAAGGTGATGTGTGCCCCTCCCAGTATAAATCGCTATACAAAGAAAGAGCCCACCGTAATAATGACGACCAGAGCTAAAACGCCATAATCGATTGCTCCGAGGCGTTTTTCGTGCAAGCGTGTCTGATGACTACCAATCTCATAGCCGCGAGACTCTAAAGCTGTTGCCAGGTCAGAGGCACGCCTGAATACACCTTGCAAGAGCGGTACGAACAGTGCAATCAGGCTCTGTGTCCTCTCTCGCAGAGTACCATGAGCATAATCCGCCCCACGCGAAATTTGCGCCTTCAACAATTGCTCCACCTCCTCGATCAGCGTAGGGATAAAACGCAACGCTATCAGCGTCATCAATGCAAAATCGTCCACCGGCAATTTCAACCAGCGTAGAGGGGTAAGCAACATCGTCAAACCTTCTATCAGTGCAATAGGAGTAGTCGTCATCGTCAGGAGTAGAGAAAAGATATACAGGACGATGAAGACTGTATAAAGGCTAAATAATGACCATACACCAAGATTGGTAATGACGAAGGGACCCACTGGAAATGTGGCGCCTGGTGGAATGTTACGAATGAGCCAGAGAAGCACGATTACACCCAATGTGATGAAGATCAACGGTATCCTGAAACGCTTGAGCCATGAGCGTAGCGATATGATCTGAAGTGACGGAATAGGAAGTAAGAAAAGGGCGATGTAAATGGTCAACAAAACGCCATAAGCAACGATCGACCAGCGTATGAAGTCAAACGAGGTGGGAAAAGGTCCAAATGTATAGAGCGGTTTGACTGTTCCGTCGGTGGTGAAGAGAGTAGGAATAGCGCCAAGCAGCATAAGCAATAGTAAGAGCCGCATGCGACGCCACACGTGATGGAGTGAGATACCTGAAATCACCACTCCTAAGAAAGATAAAGCGGCTAAGACAATGTATGGCGCAAAATGCCACATGTAGTTGTTTGCAATCACAATGTACACTGTAAACCAGGCAAGTAATAGTAATTTTGTCCTGCCCTGTAAACGATGCAGAAGGCTATTGCCGGGATAATAAATTCCTAATGAAATATTCTTAAACATTTTCTTTCTCGTGACGTGTAGTCTCTATTTCCTGTAGCGCATGTAAGGCTTCTTCAAGGGTGAATACATCCAAAGGTATGGCTAAACCCTGTTTATGTAACTGGATGAGCAACTCGCTGAGAGGCGGTTCCGTTAAACCCCACTGGTGTAATATATTTCCCTGGCCGAAGATAGCGCGAGGCGTCCCTTGCATGACCAGGCGGCCGTTGTGCAAAACAAAGAGTTGATCGGCAAGTGTTGCCACCTCGCTCATATCATGCGAGACCAGGATAACCGTGACGCCATCCTTTTGCTGAACGCGTTGCAGGTAATAGTAAAACTCTGTGCGTCCATCCGCGTCAAGGCCAGTTGTCGGTTCATCAAGCACCAGTATCTTCGGCAACATTGCCAGTACGCCTGCCAGTGCAACACGCCTCCTTTGCCCTCCACTTAGCTCAAAGGGAGAGCGTTGCGCGTATGTGTGAGGAGGTAGGCCGACGGTTTCTAGAGCTTGCAGTACGCGAGTACGCACTTCTCTTTTACTCAATTTCAACCGTCGTGGCCCGAAGGCAACGTCTGCATAGACAGTATGTTCAAATAGTTGCGCTTCTGGAAACTGAAAAAGCATTCCCACGCGCTGCCGCAGTACTTTCAGATCGCCGCCCCTGGCTTGCACGTTCACGCCATCGACGGCAACCGTTCCGGAAGTGGGGCGCAACAGTCCGTTGAAATGCTGCACGAGGGTTGATTTACCGGAACCAGTAATGCCGATAATCGCAGCACAGCTACCCCTTTCAATCTCCATGGTGATATCTAGCAGGGCAGCCTTTTGTAACGGGCCTGACTGATAGGTGTGATAGAGGTTTTTGACACTGATGATGTGATCTGTCAACGCACGATCTCCCGTACAATAGCATCCACTGTTAAGGCTTCTCTTGAGAGGGTGAGACCTGCGGCACGCAAGCGTGAGACCAATTCAATCGGTTCAGGTATAGCAAGTTTAAGCTGGCGCAGTCGCTCAATATCAGTGAAAATTGTTGATGGCGTTCCTTCCATGACGATGCGTCCTTGTTCCATGATGACAACCCGCTGTGCCAATGCTGCCTCTTCTAAGAGATGGGTTACATGGATAATGGTCAGGCCAAGATCCTGGTTGAGTTGATGGAGCAAAGCTGTGATCTCTCTACGGGATAGTGGATCTAGTTGTGAGGTAGCTTCGTCCGCAATGATACATTGTGGGCGCAAAGCCAGCACACCAGCAATCGCCAGCCTTTGTTTTTGTCCACCAGAAAGGTGATGAGGTGGTAGTTTCCGCAGGTGACTTATGCTCACCGCGTTCATAGCCTGCTCCACCCGCTCAGCAATCAGGTTGACAGGGAGGCCTCGAACCGCCAGCGCCCAGGCAACATCGTCTTCCACGACCGTCGCGATAATCTGGTTATCAGGGTTCTGGAAGATCATACCGACGCAGTCTCGAATGGCGCGCTGGTCTGCCTTATTGCTTGTATCCAGCCCTTTAACCAGGACACGTCCACTATCAGGAATAAGTAAGGCGTTACAGTGTCGTGCCAGGGTGGACTTACCGCTGCCGTTATGTCCAAGTACTGCAAGATATTCACCGGGTTGTATCTGGAGGCTGACATTCTGAAGCGCTTTGGGAGATTGAGCTTTGCTCTTTCCTTTATTTTGCAGTGGGTAGGTATAGGTTATTTGCTGGATGTCGATGAGAGGAGATGCATTCATCAAGACGTTTTCTGCCTTCCAAGCCCGATACTTTGTCGACGAACTTCTCTTATCAAGGTACGTGTAACCCAAAACTTTCCAAGCCCCAATTTAAGCGCCAGCTTTATCAGCAAACGGATAATCCACTGCATAAAGGTATTGATTCTGCCATCAGGGAATGGACGTACGTCATAGCCAAGCAGGCGCACCAGAAACGTTGTGCTGTAGTACACAACGATAACGACCGGCAAGAGCGTAATCCATTCAATTATTAGCAAGGCTGCCAGCCAGTAGGTCAGTGTGAGGTCGGCCAGATGCCTGGCCGCGGGATAAACGCTCGCCCACCAATTACCCAGTCCAATTTGCGATGTAATGAAATTCAAGACAGAAAATAGCAGGTTATAGGCCGCGCGAAAACCGAACATAAGGCTGTTGAAAAAAGCTTTACCAAACAAGAGGATGTTCAGGAGCGTGAGACCGGCCAAAAGAAGCGAGCTACCGGTGGTACCGAGAAGGATAAGAGGAAAATAGTGCAGGCGATGTTTCATTGTCAGGCCCAGGTAAATACCAGCGCCGATTTCAAGTAGAATGATTTGAATGTTCCCGATGCCAGTAAGCATTCCTATAACGAAAAGCGCCACACACAAACCCATGATGGCGGCATAAAAATGACGACGCAGGATCAGTATTGTAAACAGGGGAGGGATGAGCAGGCTAAAAAAAATGCCACCTATCGGAAGGTAAAGGACGAGCAGCTGGAAAACGATAGCAATATCTACCAGCAATGCACTTTCCGCTATCTCAATGGCGTTCAGTTTGCGCGGCATGTTTTCTCCATGTATGAGTTCTTCATGATTGATTTTAGCGTTTCAATGTGAATCTAACAAGGCCATTGATGAACCGGGAAGATGGCTGCATCAATCCTATAAGAAGGAGGCGCTTTTGTGCACGCACTCTGGTGCGCCATCAAGAGCACACACGTCACAAAATTTCGTAACTTTTCAGGTCTCACCTGGACAAAAACGTGAAGAATGGCACAGTTATTTTTTATGTATAGGATATAATAGCTAGCAAATACCTGTTTTGTCATAAATTATGCCCTCTCATGCGTGTAAAAATATAGTGGGTATTATCGGCTCTATTTGAAAGCAATAGAAGTACGCAAAATGGAGGAACAACAATTATGGCTGTTTGGAATAACGAGACTGTGCATAATGTAGGCAGCCGTGCAAAAGGAACGTTGGGCGATTTCCAGAAATTTATCTTGCGCGGCAATGTAGTCGACCTGGCCGTCGGTATTATGATAGGCGCAGCCTTCAGTGGTGTTGTCACTGCCCTTGTCGGTGATGTGGTTACGCCTCTTATCCCTATTGGTAATACTGGCCTTTCAGCATGGGCGTATAAGGTTCCCTGGGGAGGTACGGTTCATATTGGGACATTCATCAATACGATCATCTCCTTCCTGATCCTTGCATTTGTTATCTATTTCTTTATCGTGAAACCGGTAAATGCGCTGATGGCTTTGCACAAACCTAAGGCTGCAGAAGCTCCAACCACTCGTGAATGTCCCTATTGTCTGAGCACCATTCCGCTTCATGCCACTCGCTGTGCCTATTGCACTGCCCAGCTCCCACCAGCAGAGCAGGATCAGGCATCACCTGCGACAACACAAAGAGCATAATGCTTGCGCGAGATGCAAGGCTGGGGTATACTGCAAGGCGTGATGGAGTGATATGTACTGACGCCATTCCATTATCGATTGTCGCCAATACCGGTCATTATGACGACGGGGATTTGTCATGTGAGGGAGCTTTCTGGCTGCCCTTGTGTTGTTGTCTATTTCATGTGTTTGTAGAGGAGAGAACCACCGATGTCGTCAACTTCTGAGTCTATACAATTGGAAGACTGGGTGCGGGATATTCCTGATTTTCCCCAGAAGGGGATCCTTTTCAAGGACATCACGCCTTTGTTACAGGATGCTGCCGCCTTCCGGGCAGCTCTGGACCGTCTAGCGGCTCACTATGCGGGTGCTGGAATTCAGACCGTTGTCGGCGTCGAATCCCGCGGCTTTATTTTCGGTGCCCCGCTGGCCTATCTATTGAACTGCGGATTTGTACCAGTCCGTAAATTTGGCAAACTCCCATTTGAAACTGTCAGCGTCGAGTACGCCCTGGAATATGGCACAAATGTTGTGGAGATGCACACTGACGCCATTCATCCTGGCCAGCGCGTCCTGATTGTCGATGACCTGTTAGCGACAGGGGGTACCGTTTTTGCGGCTATGGAACTTGTGGAGAAGTTAGGTGGACATATCGCGGGGATCGCCTTCCTGGTGGAACTCACCTTCCTTAAAGGGCGAGAGCAGCTGAAGGGGCATGATGTGTTCGCACTGATTAAATACTAAAGATGAACGTGGTGCCAGTGGCAAAAAAGGGAGACCTGGGAAACCTTGCTACTTTGCTGGTGGGTCCTGGCACTACTGCATCACTCTTCCCAGCCTAGCCAGGTCGTCTTTTCCTCATAGGGAGTAGGATGGCGCTCGAGTTTAGGTATCGAAGGGAAGCCAAGATACACAAAAGCCACAATGTGATCTTCGGGGGCGAGTCCAAGCCACTGTTTGACTTGCGGATCATAGGCGCCATCCCCTGTGCGCCACATGGCTGCAAGTCCCATTTCTTCCGCGGTCAGTAGCATGTTTTGTACTGCAGCGGCCACCGCTTCGATATTCTCAATGGACAAAACGTTTGGTTGATGGGATTGTTCCGCGGCGACCGCGAGCACAACAGGTGATCTCAGAAGCTTATTTTGCTCTTTGTTGAGCAGGGCCCGCGTTTTATCGTTTGTAGCGGCGCCTAAACGCTTTGCAAGCGAGCTGGCCATGATGGTACCGAGTTCTGCGCGAGCTCTACCCGCCAGCACAAAGAATTTCCACGGCTCCACTTTATGATGGTTAGGGGCGTGGGTAGCGGCTTCTAATATGCGCTCAATTTGCGAGCGTGTGGGGCGCCGTTCGGTCATTTTGCCGATGCTGCGGCGGCTTTTGATTGTTTCGAAAACAGACATGTTTCAACTTCCTATTGCCTGAAGCAGCTCGCAAGGGTTTTTGGTACTCCAGGCTTTGCTGCTAGCGGCAGTAAAGCCTGGAGTACCAATTGAATGGTCGAGCCGCCGAAGGCGACGATGAATCCCGAATAGTAACATTGTATCAGGTTCATCAGCAGGATTGAACATTGCGCAATAACCGTTATGATGATGTTTCGAGTGATAGCAGATTGCCTTCAATACCTACGGAGGGCAACAACTGCGCCTGTGCCTGTGTAGAGAGAGGCAGGCTCCATAATTTGATGAAACCAAGCGCGGCATTGTGATCGAACTGGTCTCCGCTATCATAGGTCGCTAAACTGTGGTTATAGAGGGAATGCTCTGAACGGCGTCCAACGATGGCACAATGCCCGCGCGATAACTTTACGCGCACGGTTCCACTTACGAAGCGCTGGGTGCTCTGTACATATGCCGCCAGATCTTGATGTAGAGCGCTGTACCACTGGCCATCATAAATCAGGCGAGCGTATTCAGCCGCTACCGTCTCTTTGAAACGGGCCTGGTCGCGACCCAGTGTCAGGCTTTCCAGCGCCTGGTGCGCTGTATGCAAGACAACGGCGGCAGGAGCTTCATAGATTTCGCGAGACTTGATGCCCACCAGGCGGTTTTCAATATGGTCAATGCGTCCAATGCCATATTTTCCCGCCAGCTTATTCAGTGTTTCGACAAGCAGCACAGCATCTATATCTTCACCATTCAGTGCCACAGGGATGCCGTGTTGAAACGTAACCTCCAGATAGGTAGGCTCAATGTGCTCGTCCCCATCAGGATTGGCCGTCCAGGCAAAGACATCTTCTGGTGGCTCTGCCCAGGGGTCTTCAAGAACGCCGCATTCAACGCTTCGCCCCCACAGGTTCTGATCTACCGAGTAGGGATTGGCAATGCTCACATTGATAGGGATAGCATGCTCGTTCGCGTAAGCGATCTCGCTGTCCCTGGTCATGCTCCACTCGCGAACTGGCGCAATGATTTTCAGGTCAGGCGCCAGGGTATTGATTGAGACATCGAAGCGAACCTGGTCATTGCCTTTGCCTGTGCAGCCATGAGCGACGGCTATTGCTCCTTCCGCGCGCGCTACTTCGACCAGCAGGCGGGCGATCAGCGGGCGTGCCAGGGCAGTTGCCAGGGGGTAGCTCCCCTCGTAGATTGCACCAGCCTGCAATGCGGGCCATACGAAGTAACGCATCAAATCTGCCCGGGCATCCACGACCATAGCTTTGACCGCGCCTATTTGCTGTGCACGTGCAGCGATAGCCGGGAGGTCACGTGCATTGCCAATATCAATGGTCAGCGTGATCACGTCCAGATTATATTGTTCTTTTATCCAGCGGATGGCCACCGAGGTATCCAGGCCACCCGAGTAAGCTAATACGACACTTGACATACAATCAATACTCCTCTGAAGCTGTTCCAACCAATGTTTCGATTGTTTTAGCGAATGTTTCTGTACGCTCTTCCCACTGCGATTTTACCTGTTCAAGCTGGTTGTTTATGGCTGCCAATCCCAGGTTACCCGCACCTCCCAGGTGATTGCGCGCTGAGAGTCGCTTGCTAAGCTGCTGCTGGCTTTCTACGGGCAGTGGCATATTGCGGTCTAGCTGCGCTGTCACCTCTGCGCCAACGATACGATAGGCATCGCGGAACGGTAAACCTGCTGCAGCCGTGAGTTCATAGGCACGGTCGGCCGCGAACAGTTCGAAGGTGCACGCGGCTGTCAGACGTTCGGTATTGACACCGAGGGAGCTCACGACCAGGGTGCAAATCTCCAGGCTCTCCTGCACCAGGTTCAGC